>DATMSC010000631.1:0-1671 GCA_035565595.1 Longimicrobiales bacterium
CAGCGCACGATGCTCTCGAACTCGTCACGGTCGTAGACCGCGCCGGTAGGATTGCTCGGCGAGTTGAGGATGAGTCCGCGTACGGACGGATCGTAAGCCTCTTCGAGCTGGTCGACCGTAATCTTGAAATCACGGGCCGCGTCGCCCCGGACCTCGAGGGGCTCGGCTCGGGCGAGGCGGATCAGGTCCGGGTAGCTGGTCCAGTACGGTACCGGCAGCAGCACCTTGTCGCCGGGCCCGAAGAGCGTGAAGCACACGTTGAAAAGCGCCTGCTTCGCCCCGTTCGAAACCACGATACCGGCCGGGTCGATGGACCGCCCGGCTCGCTGTTCGAGATCTGCGGCAATGGCCTTCCTGAGCGCGGGCATCCCGGACGCCGCGGTGTAGCGCGTGTATCCCTTGCGGATGGCGTCGATCGCGGCTTCGGAGGCGAACCCGGGAGTTGGGAGATCCGGCTCACCGGCGCTGAGGTCTACGATATCGCGGCCCTGTGCCGCCAGGTCGCGGGCGAGCGCGGTCACGGCGAGCGTGGCCGAGGGCTTGATCTCACGGATGTTTTCGCTGATCTGCACGGGAGTGATGAGCCTGTGTTAACGAGTGGTCCTGCGCGGTATCGCCGGAATATGGCGGGACCCGTCCGGCGCCACAACCCCGCGGGACGGGGTGAACGGCTGCGGCGCACGGCGTTCGGGTGCTTGCAGCCGGGGTGTGCGCGCGGCAGATTACGGCCGGCACTGAACCTGTCACAGGTAACGGAAGAATGGCGTCCTACGAGCGATTCACGGCCGCGTCGGTCCGGGAGGTCCTGCGCCTGGCCGCCGAGCTGCTGCCACAGCGAATCCCGCTGCAGCGGGTGGCGGAGAACTCGCATTCGATCACGCTCCGCGGCGAGGACGGGACCGTCACGATCGAAGCGCACCGGCACGGTGTCGAAACCGCGGTCCACGCCACCACCGATCAGCTACGCACCTCCCGCATCGACATCGAAACCCAGTACTACCTTAACCAGCTCCCGTACCAGCCCGGCGACGTCCCGACACGCTGATTGCCGCCGGCGCCCGGTGCCGGCGGCCGGCGCTGCTGCGCGATCGGCTGTGCAGCCGGTGTGCGAGCGCGTATATTGCCCGTCCGGCCGCGGCGCGGGTCGTGCGCGGCCGGACACCGGGAGTTGGCGGTAGGCCGCAGCGGCGTGGAGGGGGCATGGCGGACACGTTCACGGATCTCGGAATACGTTCTGAGCTGATCGACGCGGTCGCGGAGAGGGGATACGAACGCCCGAGCGTGATTCAGCGTGGCGCGATCCCGGTGCTCCGGCGTGGCGGCAACCTGGTCATCCAGGCGGGCGCCGGTGCCGGGCTCGTGGGCGCGTACGGGCTCGGGATCGTGGATCGGCTCTCGGGTTCGGAGCCCGTGTCAGAGGGTCGGCCGCGTGCGCTCGTGATCGTGCCTACGCCCGAATGCGTTGCCAGGGTTGCGGTTTCGCTGGCCCGGTTCGCCCGCGTCGTCGGGCTCCGCGTGGCAGGCGGTGGCCCGGGTTGGCCCGCAGCCGCGGCTACCGCCGAGATCCAGGTGGTGACGCTGCCGGAAGCGCTGCGGCGGATCCGTACGTCGCAGCTCAAGCTCGAGGCGCTCGAAGCCCTCGTCCTGGATGGTGCGCCGGCAATCGTCGGG
>DATMSC010000632.1:0-4980 GCA_035565595.1 Longimicrobiales bacterium
CATCTCGCACCGGTCCACAGGCAGACCACGTTCGCGCCAGAGAGCCTGGAGGCGGAGGGCCTCGGTGTGGCGGCGTTCGTTGCGCTCGAGGGCGTAGACCCGTTCCTTGTCCCGAGCCAGCAGCAGCGCCAGCACGCCCTCAGCGGCTCCGATTTCGAGGATCTTCTGGCCGGGCACATGCGTGACAATACGTGTGTACTTTTCCGGCACATCGCCCCGCTCGATGGCCGCGCGGTTGCGGCGGAACGCAAGCGAACCGCTCCGTGGCCCTCCGTCGCTCGAGGTCTTCCCGACCACGGCGCGCGCGGCACGTACGAGTCCCTTCCACATCAACACATCTCCCCGCTCATGGGTCGCGCTCCTGGCGCGACCTTCCGGTAAAACCTCACGGCGTTCTGCGCCGCCAGTGTTTCGGCAAGTTCCCAAAGAGACGGGTCCGCGCCCTGGACCTAGAACCGTCGTTCTCGAACCACGGCTGCAGCGCGATCAAATCGGCTCTGATCTGCTTCGCCATGGCCAGCCGAGGTCGTGGTTCCGGTACCGGACGCCCTGCCACCGAGCCGTAGAAATCCAGGAGCGCGCGGATCTGACGCCCAGGGTCGAGGGCTTCCGATACCTTGTCACGCGCTGCTCGACGCATGCGAGCCAGGTCGTCGGCCGGTAGGGAGACCAGCCTCGCAATTGCTTCGGCGAGCGCGGTTGCCTCCAACGGAACGAGCACGCCCGATTCGCCGTCGTTGACGAGCTCGTCGATGCTCGCGCCGCGCGTGCCGATCACGGGTGTGCCCAGCGCCATGGCCTCGATGGCCACGTTGGGTAGGTTGTCGGCCCGAGACGGACACAATACGGCGTGCGCGCCGCCCATGAGCGGGTGCAACCGGCTGGCGGGCAGGCGCCCGTGGTACTGGACCCTATCCGGGAAACGCCGCTCCAACCGGGCGATGCGGGCGCCCGCCCCGGCATCTGGCCCGCAAAAATGGAAACGCAGCCGGGCGCCGCCAGTCATCGCGATTTCCGCCGCGGCGATGACGAGGTCCGTACCCTTCGCCGCCCCGAGCTGTCCGGCGTGCACCACGTACGGCCCGCCGCCGGCCGCGCTCGCGGCCCACTCGGTGTCCCACCGGGCGTCATCTTCGACCGACGGCATGGGTGGACGGATGACGTCGACCGGGATGCCGGTCTCTTCGGAGACGAGCGCCGCGACGAACCGGCTGGGCGCGAAATGGGCGACGGCCCGATCGATGGCCCTTCGCTGAAGGATCTCGCCGAGAACGGTGCGTGCATCGCGCTGGGCGCCGGACGCGGCGTGCCAGGTCGCGGCGTGGGAACTGAAACGCATCGCCATTGGAACACGCACGTCCGCGAAAAGCCCCGCCACCCCGATATTGGGAACCTGCACCACGTCGAAGGCTGGAGTTTGCGGCGAACCGAGCGCATCCGCGAGTAGCCACGCCGACCGCAGGTGCCGCCGTACCTGTGCCGGCACAAGCAGATCGTCGAACGGCGTTTCGTGCGATCCGGCGATCCGATGAACGTTCACGCCGTCGACGACGATGGTTTCTCGAGCCGTATCACCGCGACTGCCGGAGCAAAGAAAAACGTCACACCGCGCACCTGCCGCGGCCACGAGTGGTACCGTTCTCGCCAGGTGGGAGCCCAGTCCGCCGCGTTGCTGCCCGATATCGCCGTACTCCGACGTCAGATATGCGACCCGTAGCGCCGTCACGGCGCGGCCCTCCTGAAAAACCCAGGCCGGCGATCTCCGAACGCATCTGGGATCGGAGACGCGAGACCCGGGGAAGTCCGATGGGGCGTTCCGCGGATGCTCGTCCGATAAAGGGAGTTGGCGGCTTCTCCGTCGGGCATCCCGATCGCTCCCCGGGAACGGTCAGCCGCAACAGAGCTCGTAATGGGCGGACAGCTTGTCCATCACGGCCTGCGTACCGAAATGGGCAACCGCGTACTCCCGCAGCCGCTCGGGCCTGTACCGGCCGTGATTCGCGATCATATCCTCCATACCACGTGCCAGCTCCTCCGTGCATCCGACTGGAACGAGCCGCCCGATTTCAGCCGTCACGATCGATTGTGGTCCGCCCGATGCCGTGGCCAACACGGGGCGCCCGCACGCCAAACCTTCGGTCAGGGGCATCGCGAACGTTTCTTGATGACTCGTTGAAACGACAACGTGACTGTCCCAGATGCACCGTCGCACTTCGTCCCGTTCTAGAGGCCCGGTGAACGTCACGCGGTCCTCTACGCCCAGTTCGCCCGCCAGGCGCCGCAGCTCTTGCAACTTTGGCCCTGACCCAACGATCGTTGCGCGCACGAATGGGTAACGCTTCGAGGTGAGGGCCATGGCGCGCACCAACATCGCCTGATTCTTGTTCGCGTCGAGCGTGCCCACGGCTACGAAACGGAACTCATCCGTTTGTGGAAACGGTGCGACTGTAAAGAAATCCTCGTCGACCATATTGGGAATGGCCGCCATCTTGTCCGATGGCAAGCCGGCCCATTGCGCGAGTTCATCCCTCAACATCGGGCTCACCGCGATCACGCCCCTGGCCTTTCTGAGCGCGGCTTTGATTTCGCGACCGACCCGGGGGTTCACGAAACGATGGCGATGTATGAACTGATGCTCAGTCACGAACATGGGCCGAGATGCCCATTCGCTGAACAGCCGGCCCGCCAATATAGCGTGTTTGCTGCAGTGCACGTGGATGATGTCGGGACGCCCGTGGCGCGCGATGTACGCCAGAAATAGCCGTAACGAAGCGGCCGGGTATACCCGGAACGCGAGCCGAGCTGTGTATTTCCGGTCCCACAACAACCGCCATCCGTAGTCGCAATAGGCCGGGGCAGCTCCGTGCACAACGGTTCGCGACAGCCATGGCCCGTGAAACAGCCGCTTTCGTAGACGGCTCCCGCTTCGCTGCATGACGCACAGGATCCCGACTTTCCAACCGCGCTCGAGGTACGCCTTGGTCTGGGTCAACAGCCAAGTGCCCCCCTTGCTGGGATGGTCCGACGTGATGAGGCTATTGGTGACGAAGAGTACGTGGTCGCCTTTGATCGGCACTACAGGCCCCGAACTCTGTTCTTTCCCTCCGGCGTTCTCGGCTGTCGCCATCACCGTCTCAGGAGGGCGCAGGTATCTCGCTCGTTCCAGCGCGTTTGTTCATAACCCAACCCGTGGAGCCACGCCTGGAGCTTCTCGGCCCGGTCCTTCGTGAGGTGGACGGATTCATAGTTGATGACCCATGGAAGCAACTCGGGAACGGACGAAGCATAAAGGACTTCGTCGTCGAATCCCTCGCAGTCCACCTGGAGCACGTGAACTCGGTTTCCGAATGCGGACGATTTCAGAAGGTCCCGCAGGGGGTAGCTGGGCACCTTGATGGTCCGAATCTGCAACGCCGCCTCTTCTTCGGGAACGCCCATGCGCCACGCATTCATCCGGATACGGTGCTCGCGATTCGCCGACACGCCTGAGCTCCCCTGTTGTCCCGCCGACGGCGTCAGATAGAGGGTGAGCTCGGATTGGCCGGGTGGCCCCACCGCCGCGTTCACGAAATGGGCATCGGGATGGGCGCCGTAGTTGTGTACGCACCTATCGAACGGCGCCGGCTGGGGTTCGATCAGCAACGCACGGGTACGCTCCTTGTGGCGCAGCAGAAAGTCGTGGATCGGATCCCCGGCCACCCCGTCGAACGCCCCGACCTGACAGATGGTGAGCGGCGGGTCCACGTGCGCCAGGAGCGACGTCAACACACCATCCAGGAACGTGAGGTCGTCCGGTTTTGCTTCGAGTGGTGGAGCCGGCTGCCGGGGTCGGTAGCGGCGGAGTTCCCAGCCGGCCGCCCGGAGTACGCGCTTCACCGGAGTCCGCAGAACTCGCGAAATCATACTAACCACCGGACGTGCGCCAAGACTCAGGTCCCGATTCAGCCTGTCAACCATGCCACCGTGTTTCCAGTTTGACATTCCCGGTAGGCTACTGACTTATCCTGATTTACGAGCCCCCCGGCCTGCGAGAAGCGAGCGGACCAGTGGCGGCCGCGCGCCATTCCATTCCGGATTGACATCTCGCTATAGTTACGGCCCGGTCAAGGCATGCCCAAGCGATGGACCGTGGGGGGCAACCGCCTTCCGATGCGACGCATCATCCGGCGGATGCGTCGACTACCTCACATGGCCGGCTATGAAAATCTTGCAATAATATGCCGGATACGATCGCAGCACCGAATACACGAAATAGGGGATATAGACGTCGTATTCGCCGAGACGTACGTGGCCACGCAAATACGATCCGCTGCGGTATTGGATTGAACCTGGCTTATTCACGAGTGGGATAGTGCCCGGACATAGGGGCTGAAAAGCCACATGGCGCATCTGCCGCGACCGTAATAAGATGGAGTTGCGAGACGCCAACTTATTGCGAGCGAGACGAGACACGCCATGGGTGAAGTACAAGGTACGCTTTTCCGGCCGGATTTCAACCGTTCGATTCAGGTGGAGGCTCGCCGGGAGCGCCTGAGCGCGGATTCGGGAGCGCTCCTGCTCCGGGAGTTGATGCAGCGTCTGGGTCTGCCCGCTTTGCTTCGGGAGCACCTGATCGATCCTCGAGACCCGACACGGACGGTGCACCCTTTTGTGGAGCTGATCCTGACCCAAGTACTGATGGACGCGCAGGGTTGGAGCGATCAGGCCGATGTTTCGCGTCTCAGGAACGATCCGGTCCTGCGGCTGGCGGTGTCGGGCCGCCGGGGCGCTGGACCGTTGCGAACTGGGTCGAAGGGGGACCCGGATGGCCTGTGCTCCCAGCCCACGCTCTCGCGACTGCTTGGGGCGCTGGCAACCTGGGAGAATCGAGTCGGGCTGGAGGCGGTGCTGCTCGGTTGGGCCGAGCGCCGTGCGGGCCTCGGGACCCGGCGCCTGGACGAAGTGACGCTGGACCTGGACTCCCTGCCGGTGGTGGTGCAC
>DATMSC010000633.1:0-11802 GCA_035565595.1 Longimicrobiales bacterium
GCACCAGTGTGAGCACCGTCGCGAAACCGAGCCCGGCTATGACTGCGATCGCCATTGGACCCCACCACGCCGCCTGTACGCCGCCCCAGTAGATGTCGGGCGCGAGCGACGTGTAGAGCCCGAGGAAGTCGAAATTCAGCCCGATCGCGAGCGGCACCAGGCCGAGGAGCGTAGTCGCCGCGGTCAACACCACCGGTCGAAAACGCGTCTTGCCGGCCTGCACGAGCGCCTCCCGCCGGGAAAGGCCATCCCGTTCACGGAGCAGGTCGATGTAGTCGATGAGAACGATGGCGTTGTTCACCACGACACCGGCGAGCGAAATGACGCCCACACCGGTCATGATGATCCCGAACGGCATGCGGAACACCATGAGACCGAGCAACACGCCGATCGTCGACATGATCACCGAGGTCAGGACGATCATCGGCTTCACGATCGAGTTGAACTGCGACACCAGGATCAGCGCAATGACCATGATCGCGATGAGGAACGCCCTGCCCAGGAACTCCTGGGCCTCCATCTGCTCCTCCTGCTGTCCGGTGTACCGGATCGAGTAGCCGGCGGGCAGCGTGGACGCGAAGTCCTGGAGCGTCGCCTGCACCTCGGCGAGTACCGCATTGCTGTTCTCGCCGGCCCGAACGTCCGAAGAGATGGTCACGACACGGTCCATGTCCTTCCGGTGGATGCTGCCGAACGCTTCGGCGATCCGCCAGCTCGCCACCGAAACCAGCGGCACCTGCTGTCCCATATCGGACACGACCGTGAGGTCCTGGAGGGCATTCAGGTCCTCGCGATACGGCGCGGCGAGGCGGACCCGGATGTCGTACTCGTCATTCCCGGTGCGGAACTTCGCGGCCTCCGTCCCCAGGATGGCGCTGCGAACGGTGCCACCGATCTTTGCGGTCGAGAGCCCGTACAGCGCGGCGCGCTCCCTGTCCACATCGATGACCAGCTCGGGGCGCGTGTCGGCGACGTCGCTCTCCAGACCGACCAGCTTCGAGAAGACCGGCGAGCTGCGGAGCACCTGCATCGCCTGGTCGGAGAGGCGCTTCAGAACGTCGGGATCGTCACCGACGATCTCGATGTTGACCGGTGCGCCGGTCGGCGGACCCATCGCCTGCTCCTCGACCGTTACCTCGACGCCCGCGATGCCGATCCCCAGCTCCTCCTGCATCCGGCGGATCGTGGCGAAGACATCGCCGGTGAGGTCTTCGTACTTGCGGAAGGTGAGCACCAGCGTGGCATCGCCGCTCAACCCCATGAAATCGGCGGCGCCGCCGCTGGACCTCCCCACCGTCGCCACGAGCGATTCGAGGTCCTCGATACCGGGAATCGCGGCGATCTGCTCCTCGATCCGTTGCGTGACTTGGTTCAGGAACTCCGTCCGCGTGCCGCTCGGCACATCCAGCGTCACGTAAACGGTCGTCGGTGGTATGTTCTCCGGGAAGAACTCGACGCCGGCGTTCAGCGGAACGAACGCAATCACCGTGACGATGAAAGCGACGACAGTGCCGCCCACGACGATCAGGCGGTGATCGAGCGCCCAGCGTAGCCTGCGCTCGTACCAGGCGATGATCGCGGGGACGAAGCGGTCCTGGAATGCCCGGGCGAGCCGGACGAGGACGGCACGGTGCAGCGCCACGAGCCCGACCGCCGTGACCGCGAGGAGGACGGCGGTGAGCACATTCGCCGCTGCCGTCATGAGCAGCACGAGACCGGCGACCCCGAATCCGGCCAGGCGCGCTGCTCGCGTGGGCGGCGCCGGCGGCGGCATGTGATCGAGGCGCATGTACAGGGCGCACAGCACCGGCACGATCACCAGCGCGACGAAGAGTGAGCTGGTCAGCGTAATGATCAGCGTCATGGGAAGGTACCCCATGAACTCGCCGACGATGCCGGGCCAGAAGAGGAGCGGCGCGAACGCGCCGACCGTCGTGGCCGTCGACGCGATGACCGGCATGGCGACCTCACCGGTTGCGCGGCTCGCCGCTTCGATCGTCATGCGCAACCGCGCGAGGCCCGCGTCCGGCACCGGCTCGCCAGCCGCCTGCCGGGCCGTGACAATGAGGTCCAGATGCCGGTAGATGTTCTCGACGACCACGATCGCGTTGTCGACGAGCATGCCGAGCGCCAGGATCAGCGAGAAGAGCACGACCATGTTCATCGTGAATCCCATCATGCTCATCACGATGAACGAGAGCAGCATCGAGAGCGGGATCGAGATCGCCACGAAGGTGGCGTTCCTCAGCCCGAGGAAGAAGAGCAGCACGGCCGCCACGAGGATCAACCCGGAGATGATGCTGTTCTCCAGTGTGCTCACCATGTCGTGGATCTCGACCGACTGGTCGCCGGTGATCTTCACGACGGTGCTGGGCGGGAACGACGGCGCCATCTCGGCGATCACCGCCTTCACGGCCTCGGCGGTCTCGATGATGTTCTCGCCCGAGCGCTTGATAATGTCCAGCGTGACGACGGGCTGGCCGTCGAGTCGCGCGTAGCTCGTCCGCTCCGGGAAGCCGAAGTCGACAGTCGCCACGTCGCGCACGTAGACCGGCCTGTTGTTGACCGTGGCGACGACGATGTCTTCGACGATGGACGGATCGACGAACTCGCCAGCGACCCGCACCGGATACCGGACCGTGCCGACGTCGATAGAGCCGCCGGGGATGTTGAGGTTCTCCTCGCGGATCGCGTCGATCACGTCGTCGAACGAGAGGCCGTAGTACTGAAGCCGGGACAGGTCGACGTCGACCATGACCTCGCGCTCGAGCCCGCCAGCCAGACGCACCTCGAGCAGAGCCGGGATCTGCTCGAGCCGCTCCTGGAGATCTTCGGCTACCTCCTTCAGCCGGACCAGCCCGTACTCGCCGGAGATGTTCACCTGCATGATCGGCCAGTCCGAGAGGTTGAACTCGAGGACCGTGGGCTCCTCGGCGTCGGCCGGGAGCTCCGGTTTCGCGAGGTCGACCTTCTCCCTGACCTTCCGCAGCGCCGCCTCCATGTCCATCGAGACATCGAACTCGGCGACGACACTCGAGACGCCCTCGACAGACGTGGAGGTCAGGACGGTGATCTCGGGGATGGTGTTCAGCTCTTCCTCGATCTTGCGCGTAACGAGGGTTTCCACGTCACGCGGCGATGCGCCAGCGTAAATGGTGCTGACAGCGATCACAGGTACGGTGACCTCGGGGCTCGCCTCCTTCGGTACCGCGAGATACGAGGTCAGACCGAGGATCGTGATGATCGCCACCACGACGAGCACGCTCGTCCTGTGCGCCAGCGCGAGGTCGGTCAGCCGAAACCGGCGATCGATGGCAGGCTCCGAACCGGTTCCGTTTCCGTGTGCACGACCATTGGCGTCGAGCGGCGGACCGGCGCCGTCCTCCCCGCCCATCGTGCCGTTTTCTCTATCCGTCATTGGCGGTCTCCGCCCGCAATGTTCAGGTAGTCACCCGCGGTGACCTGCTGCTGGCCGACGACGACGACACGGTCGCCCGGCTGGAGGCCCGAATTGACCTGGACACGGCCGGCCCTCGAAGCCCCGGCCACCACCGGCCTCGCCTCGGCCCGCCATGCCCCGTCACGCTGAACCGCGACGTAAACGATGTAGCCTTCCTCGGCGCGGAGGATCGCCTCCTGCGGGACGACGATGGCGGAGTCGAGCACCTGCCGCGCCACGCCGATGTTCGCCACGAGGCCGGGGACGAGCGCACCATCGTCGTTCTCCACTTCGATTTCGATGGGGAAGGTGCGGCTGCCGTCGTCCACAGCCGTCCCGACGAACGAGAGCTTGCCCTGGAAGGTCCGTCCGCCCATGACCGCCAGTTCCACCACCGCGTCGGCGCCTCGCCGGATCTCGCCAGCGTACCGCTCAGGCACGCCCGCCGCGATCTTGACAGTCGACACGTCCACAATGCGGGCGACCGGGCTGCCGGCCCCCACCATCGCGCCGACCTCCACGAGGCGAGCATCCAGGATCCCGGAGATCGGCGCGCGCACCGTGGTGCGCTCCAGCCGGGTGGCGAGGAGCGCTGCCTGCGCCTCTGCGGCCTCGGCGGCGTATCTGGCCTGGAGGTACGTCAGCTCGGAGCCGACCTCCTCTTCCTCCCAGAGCCGGCGCTGCCGCTCGTACGTCTCGCGCGCGAGGCGCGCGTTGGCCTCCGCCTGGGCGACCTGCGCCTGGAGCAGCTCATCGTCGATCTTGAAAATCGGCTGGCCGGCGGTCACCTCCGTGCCCTTGTCCACGAAGATCTGTCGCAACACCCCGCCCTCTTCGGCCGCCACAGTCACGTCCCGGTTGGCCAGCACCACGCCGACCAGACGGACGTAGTCGATGAACGGCTCGGGTACGACCTCCTGCACTTCCACGGTGACGGTCCGGACCGTCTCGGTCGCGGCCGCGCTGCTGGCCGACTGCGCAGGAGCGCCGCACCCCGTGACCAATGCGACGGTTGCGCTCGCGAGCGCCGTTGCGCCCGCCACCAACAGTGCCCGGTTCGAGCTTCGGATCATGGTCTGGCCCCCATGGTTTCGATCGTGATCGTCCTGCCCACACCCGACACGGGGACCAGCCCCGTAGCCTCATCCAGCATCGCGCGGGCGACGAGATAGTCGTATACAGCCTGTGCGTAGTTGAATTCACTCTGTCGAAGCGCCAGCTCCGCGTCGGTCAACTCGAGCTGGCTCCCCAGCCCCTCGCGGTACTGGGCACCCGCGATCTCGTATCCTCGCCGGGCCTGCGCCGTCGCCAGGCGCTGGGCCGCGGCACGTTCCGCAGCCTCATCCACCTGGTCGAGGAGCGTGCGGACCTGGCTCTCGACCTGCGCTGCAGCGAGCTGCCGCTGCACTTCGACCTGCCGTACCGCGAGCTTCCGCTGCTGCACCCTCGCCGGGCGCGAGAATCCGGCGAAGAGAGGCATCGTGACCTGTACGCCCACCAGCCTGCCGTACGTACGCTGGGACGCGGAGTTGCCGAAGAACGCCGGCGACCCGTCCTGCTGCGCGGTGATCTGGTAAGAACCGAAGAGCGTGATGGTGGGCAGATACTCACTGCGCTCGACCTTCAGCTCGGTCTCCCTCAGCACTTCCATGAGATCGAGCTGGCGCAGCTCGCTCCGGCTGGCGAGCGCCTGATCGAGGATCTCCTCCCGCGCGCCTTCCGACTCCGCGGGCTGTGCGAAACCGGCGAAGCGCAGCAGCTCGCGGTTCTCCGGCTCGTTCTGATCGACGTTGTCGAGGTCCAGCCCGGCGAGCGAGCCGACCACCTCGATATCCTGATCGACGTCCAGCCCCAGCTCGACCGCCAGCGCCCGCTTGGCAGCGGATACGGCGTTGCGCGCGCGGCGGACCATCGGTTCCAGATTCGCCAGCTCGACCTCGAGCCGGAGGACGTCATAGCTGGAGCTGACGCCGGCGCGGTGCATGGCGCGGGTCTCCTCGAGCGCACGGCGGACCCGCTCGACGGCGTTTTCGTTCAGCCGCGCGCTCTCCTCGGCGAGGAGCACGTCGTAGTAGGCCAGGCGCACGCGCGTGGCGACCGCCTGAACCTGACCGCGCACGATCTCCTCCTGCAGCGCGCGGTAGCGCTCCGCTGCGCCGACTCCAATGAAGGCCGCCGCCCGGAAGAGGGGCTGCTCCGCCCTCAGGCTGAAGACCCAGCTATTGTCTGCGCCGAATCGGACCGGTACCAGCTCGCCGGGCCGACCCACCATTTCGCCGGGAAGGAATGTGCCCGGGACCTCGAGGTTTCGCGTGAATGAACTGGCCAGATCGAGTGTCGGGAAGACCGCGCTCCACGCCTCGCGTACCTGCTGGCCGGAGATCTCGAGCTGGAGCTGCGCTTCCGCCAGCTCGCGATTGTTGTCGAGCGCAGTTTCCAGTGCCGCCTCGAGCGTGAGCCGCAGCGGTGCCGAGGCGCCCGCACCCACCTGGGCCTTGACCGGGCCGGCACCAGTACCGAGCGCCAGCACGGCCAGCACCACCGGCATGGCGCGGAATCCGCCGCGCCGCCGGCTGCCACCCTCTGTCATCGTGTTATCTCCTCCGCGACACCGGTTCTGCGCCGGCGCCACGGCCTGTCGTCTACGTTGGACTCCCAGCCCATGCCGGCGCGGGGAGTTCCCCGCGACCGCCTCCCATCGGCGAGGTCAAGGATGCCTCGCCGGAGCACTCGGTCGGCGCGGGCACCGGCTACCGTACGGTATTCCGCGCGCGAGCGTTTCATGAACGCGCCAGCCCCGCCTACCGCAACACTCCATCCGGTGACGTCATCCCGAAGCTGAGCGATTCGATCGCCTCCTCGATCAGCTCCAGGAACGCCTCCGGCGTATCCACCCGCCCCGCCAGACGCCCGCTCAGATACAGGGAGGTGATCCCGTGAACCAGACCCCACCCGATCAGCGGCGCGAACGCCGGGTTCGAGATCCTCACGAGCCGCTGCTCCGCCGCCTTCTCCGCGAGCTGCGCCACCACGTCGAAGCACTCCGCCCCGACGTCTTCAGACTCGCCGGCGCGCGCGGCCCGCTCGGCGCAGTCTTCCGCGTGAACCTTCGCCACGCCCGGAAGGTCGAACATCACCCGGAAGTACGCTGTGTTGTCGAGCGCGAACCGCGCGTACGCGCGCCCCGTAGAGGCGTACTGCTCCATCACGTCGGCGTCCGGGCCAGCCGCCCGGATCGACGCCTCCATCGCGGCTCCCAATCGCCTGAACCCCTCCGCCACCACCTCCTGGATGATCTCTTCCTTGTCACGGAAATACAGGTATATGGTCGCGGGCGAGTACTCGATTCGCTCCGCTATTGCCCGCATGGACAGACCCGCGAGCCCTTCCTCGGACATGATGTCCCGCGCCGCCTCGATGATCCGGGTCCGAAGCTCCTCGCGCTCCCGCTCCCTGCGTTCCGAAATGCCCATTTCCTGCTCCCGCCGCGACTGCCCTCTCCTGCCGTGCGGTGCGCCCGGTGCGTGCCGGTACCGCCCGCCACGGCGCCACCGATGGCGCCGCGTGAACTGCGGTCACGCTCTTAACACTGTTCAGCGAAGGGCGCAAATGGTGTGGTGGGCGGGGACGACGGGCCGGGTGTCGACGCCCCGGCCCGCCCGCCCCCCCGGGTCAGCTGCCCAGGAAGTCGAAGTACTCCGCGACGTCGAAGCCTACCGGGTCGACCTCGTACGTGGCTCCCCGGAAGAAGTGGCCGGTGGTCGGGAAATAGGGCGGCGGTTGTGTGGCGCCGCAGCGGTCGTACGCGTACCGCTTGAGGTAGCCGGTGCCGCGCATGGGGTTCTGGGAGACGATCTGACCGACGGCGCCGCGGGTCCGCTGGATCACGCCTCCGGTAAGATACAGGCAACCCCTCCCCCACGGCGTGCCTTCGCAACCGGCAGTGTTGTTGGTTCCCCCGCTGTAGTTCTCGACCGTGAACTCGTCGAGGGCGAGAATGATGGCGTGGATGTATTCGTCCTTGGTGTCGTCGTACATGACCCAGTTGCTGCCGGTGCCGGGCTGGAGCGGCGCGTTGATGGTGTTGTCTGCCACGACCACGTCGTTGCCGGAGAAGAGCCCAACGATGTCGACGCACGTCTGGAGGGACGGGTCGTTGGCGTAGACCAGGTCGTCGCCGATGTAGATGTTGCCGGTAGCGGCGATGGTCACCCGTCCGCGAACGATGCCGCTGATCACGACGCTGCCGTCGACGAATATCACACCCTTGAAGTCCGGATTGAGGAGCCGCGTGATGGGGAACAGGTAGTCGGCGTCGCTGCGGCCGGAGACTTCGTCGGGCACCTCGCCCGGCCACTCTACCCACTGGCCGAGGGCGTCCTGGGGAACGAAGGCGCCCCACAGCGAGTCGGCGCCACCGAGATAGCAGCGGCGTGTGCTGTTGGTCAGCGACGCCATCCAGTCGTCCATGGCCGGGTGGTCGGCGGCCGCCACGAAGGTGCCGTCGGGATGGTAGTGGCCACAATTTCTGGAATCGCTCATGGGACTGCTCCGGCGCGCCAAGAGCCATGTGGTGTTGTTCGACGTGTATGCGCGGAAGAATCCCTCGTTGGCGCCGGTGACGGTACCGTCGCCGTCCAGGTCGAGGGCCATGAACTCGAGCCGGAGGGTAGGCAGCCCGCCGGACTCGGGAGCGTCGAAGTAGGTCCCGCCGGCCTGGGCCTGCTCGCGCAGCTTGTCCAGGTCCTGGGTCTGCGGCATGGGGATCGCCATTACCCCTTCCGAGTAGCCTCGCCGGAAATCGCCGTATTCATCGCCGGAGACGTACTGCGCGGTGCGGACTTCGTCGTGAAACGTCGCGCCCGTCTGATGAATTTTCAGAATGTCGTTCGAATGGAGCGGGCCGAAGATCTGATCGCCGCCGCCGAAGTAGATGTTCGACGGCTCGATGTCCGTGAAGTAGGCGAAGCGGGCGAAACTCTCCTGGAATAGCTGCGCCCGCCGGATCGCGACGCCGCTTCCGCCATCGCGGACGACCGCGACCACGCTGCCATAGATTCCGTATTCGCCGCTGGTGATCCCGGACGGTCCGGCGTATACCCATCTACTGACACCCGGAACCGTGTCACCCGAGGCGTCAATGACTGCCGCACCGGCCTCGAGGACCACATATCCCTCGTCCGGATACAGCCCGGGGTCCGCATTGAGCATCGCGCGTGCATCCTCGAGCGCTTCGGCGGCAGCCTGCTCGAGGAACGACTGGCGGACGTGGTACGCCGAGATCAGCCCACTGGTCGAGGTCAGAGCCACGGCGGCCGTTACGATCGCCATCATCACGACCACGAAAATGAGAGCGAAAGCGAGCGCCATGCCTTCGCGGTTCCGGCATCGAAAAGCTGCGGGGTTACGCATGGTTCCTCCGCTGCATCGGTCGGTCAGGGAATTCACGGGATGTTGATCACGGCTGATTGGGCCAGGGACGACAGGCTGGGTGTGCAGTCCTGCGCGGCGAGCGCATACTGGTACGAGAACCCGGACGCGACGTCCTCATCCACCGTGCTGTAATTCGCCTGGCCGGCCGGAATGCTCCTGTACGGATCGCCCCACGGCCCGAGTCCGCCCGGCCGGCGCCAGATCACGTATCGGACGACGTCGCGTTCACCGCCGGTCTCGTCCACGGCGGCGTTCCAGGTAAGCGCCACGCGAAACTTCTCTTCGACTTCCTCCACGGTGGCGCTCAGCGTGGTACCCAGCAGCGGCTCGCTTCCGCACACCCTGAGCGGCGCCAGCCCCGCGTTCGGAAAACCGATCACGCGGCTCGCGGCGACGTCGCGCACGACGCCGTCGGGGCCGGTGGCCACGGAGCGGAAGCTGACCCGAACACCGCGGATCGAATCGGCAACAGCCGAGTTGGCCGTATCTGCGGCAGTCCCGTGGATCGTGGCGAAATGGAAGATCGGGAGCGCGTCGTCGGGGATGGAATCCAGGCGCAGGCCGACGCCGGTGCTGTCCCGGAGGACGAGGTACCGGAAGAACGGCTGATCGTCGATGCGGCGAATGCCGCGGGCCACCACCTCGGGCTCGCCGCCGTTGACCTGCCGGTAGAGGATGTGGTCGTCCGCGGTGTCCGACGCCGGATCTGGCGCGAAGTAGAAGATGATCAGCTCCGCCGGGCTGATCACGCCCGGCGCGGACTCGTAGACGGTGTCCGGGTACGTCACGAGCGTGTTCGGGATGACCATGGTGTCGGCGGGTGCCGAGACCTGGCCGGCCGGAGCGCCGGGTGTATAGTAGACGGCGAAGACGTCGCCGTGGACGTTGGTCGCGTAGTCCGCGTGGAAGGCGATGACGTCCTCCCCCGCATAGACGAGCTCGGGCTGACCGCCGGGCACGTTGGTGCCGAGCGTGCGCAGGTCAGCCTCCAGCCGACGCATCGCGAACCGGAGATTCTGCAAGGCGGTCGACACGTTCGTCCCGGTTTCGAGATCGCGGCTCTGGACGCGGAGGAACTGCAGACCCGTACCCACCATCAGCCCGAGCACGATGAGCGCGATGAGGAGTTCCAGCAGCGTGGCACCCGACCGGCGCCCGTCTGGCAGATTCCTGATTCCGCTCACGGTGCCGCCCTCGCCACCGTGCGGCTTACGACGAGCGGATGGATCTCCGAGTCGACCGTCACCGTGATGCGGGTGACGTCGAGGATCCTGCCGTTCTCCGTCGCCGTCACCGTGCGTTCGATGCTGGTGGTCCGCTCGAATCCGGGGAGGTAAGGGACATCTTCCACGACATCGTCGTAGAGCGAGTCGAGTTGGGCGTATCGCGGGTCGAGGAGGATGAGCTGGAGCCGATCCTCGACCGCGTTCAGCGTCAGGAAGCTGATTTCGGAGTCGCCGGCGGTGCGGATCAGTGTAGGCACTGCAGCGCCCATCCCGAGGAGCGCGATGCCCACGAGGAGGACCGCGACAACGACCTCGATCAGCGTGAAGCCGTCCCTGACCGCGACGGGCCCCGGCATCAGCGACACGGCGTCACCCACGCCGAGTTCAGGTACTGCAGGCATGTCACCCTCCCGGTCGACCTCTCGACCTGCATGGCGACCGTCTCCCAGCTCCACCCCCCGGTTCTGGAACGGCGAACGCTGCTCAGGTAGACACCGCCGCGGGCGCTGGCGCTCCCGTCGCGGTGGAACGTGATCCGCCCGTCCGCGAAACTCACGGCCGAGCCGCCCCAGTCCAGCGGCGGGCGTCCGGCGCGGTCGAAGACGATCCCTGGCGCAAGCTCGTGCACCGTGACCTCCTCGTCCGCCTGGATCGCCCCATCGTTGTTCGCGTCCGCATGGACCGTGAGGCGCATAGCGTCGCGCTCGAACACGACGATCACGTCGTGCTGACGCAGGACGGCGTACCGCTGCGCCCGTACGAGCACCGACTGCACGTCCACGACTGCTGAACGGAACTGGCGCCCCTCCCAGTCGATCCGCGGGAGGACTATGGCGGAAGAGACCGCGATCAGCAGGGCGACGGTGAGGAGCTCCATGAGCGAAAACCCCGCACGACGCGCGCAGATGCGCCCGTGCAGGCACGCACGCGCGCGAAACGCCGGGCCACGCCCGACGAGCAATGGCGGATCGGGTTCACGCCCGCTTGGACTTCGCATCCTGTTCCCGGGTTTCGATCCTCAGCGACGGTGACGCGACGCGCGGGACGGGGAGGCACCGCGCATCCCGCAATCCGCGTACCCTCCGGCCGCGTTGCTCGCCATTGCCGCTATGTGATTACGAGTTGGCGATTTGCCCTTCGGACCCGGCGATTCGGCGCGGAATTCGTGGCGCGGGAAAGTGATGATTGTTCTCGGTTCAGATACAAATTGCAGGGAATGTGGCGGGCTTCCGCCCGGGGATGTCCCGCCCGGCGCCAGAGCATGACCGGGATGGTGACCAGCCAGCGCCGATACGTGGGGACGGCGCCGACACACGGTAACGTGCGCGGCGGGGTCGGCCACACAGGGCCGCCTCGCCGCGCCCGCACCCGGCCGTGCTATTTCCGTGTCATGGCGATAACGGCGATGACGATGGCGACGACGGCCACGCCGACCCTCATCGTGAGCGGTTCCGAGGCGATGGTCCAGCCGAGTATCACGGCCACGACCGGATTCACGTATGCGGTAGTCGCCACCCGGGCCGGCGTGGACACCCGCAGGAGCCACGTGTACGCGGTGAATCCCGCAAGCGAGCCGAATACGATCAGGTAGGCCCACGCCGCGACTGCCTTCCAGGTGAAGCTGCCGACGTTCACGGCGCCGAGCTCACCGAGAAGCGCGCTCGCGACCACCAGGAGCAGACCGCCGGCGATCATCTGCATGGC
>DATMSC010000634.1:0-2297 GCA_035565595.1 Longimicrobiales bacterium
CAGAAGCAGGCCGCCGTAGAGCGTCAGGCCGAGCAAGAACGACCAGAGGTGCACGTCCCGTTCGGCCGGCAGCTCTCCCTTGATCGAGCTCAGGATCACGGCGCCCGCGAGGAAGCTGGCAGGCAACAGGTCGGCCTCTCGAGGGAGTGGCGTCACCCAGCCGATCGCCCAGCCCAGCGGCACCGCCGCCGCGAGCGCGGGACGCCCGGTTCGGTCGAAGGCTTCGCCGAATCGGTCCCGCAAACCGCCGTCGTTGACGAGCATGTGGAACGCCATGGCTACCGCGAACCACGGTAGTGCCGTGTCCGCCCCGGGCTCCAGGTGGACGAGCACGAAGCCGATCAGCGCGTTGTACATCCCGAAACACACGATGTGCAGCCAGAAGCTCGCGCCGGGCACGCTCCCGGCCCGGCCTCCCCCACCCGGCTGGCTGCGCCGAATCGCAAGCGTCTCCAGGACGTAGGCCGTGGCCAGGCCGAGCAGCGCCGTGACGGAAACGAGATCGATGGCGTCGCGTCGTCCCGCCGCCTCGAAGAGCTCCGGCAGCAGCCGGACGAAGATGTAGGACACCGATACGCCGGCAGCGAACGAAGACCATACCGGGCGAGGGAGGGCCTCGACGATATGGAGCCTGCCCACCAGGAGCTGGACCGCCATGAGCGCGAGCGCGGCGACGAAAGCGGCCATCCCGGGTCAGCGACCTCCGCCGGTTGGCGCCGCACCGTCAACGGGGCGCACCCGGCTCCCCCCGCCGGTCAGCGCCTCGCCGCATTCCGTCTTCCATCCTCAGGTCCAGCTCCATGAACGCCCAGTTGACCACCGTCGCGACCAGCGCCGCCAGTATCCCGACCACCGGCGACCCGATGAAGGTCACGGCGATACCGACAGCCGCGGAGATCCAGATCGACGCTGCCGTGTTGATCCCCTGGACGACCCTGTCGCCGCGCAGGACCGCGGCGCCGCCTATGAAACCGACCGCGGATGCGATCCCCTGGATCACGCGGAGGAGGTCCCCCGACGTCGATCCGGCGACCGAGACGGCGGTCGTGCAGAACACAGAAGCACCAAGGCTGACCAGGGCGTGCGTCCGGATCCCGCCCGGCCGGCCTTTGACCTGAGCCGGAATGCCCAGGACCGCACCCGCGCCGGCTGCGACGACGAAGCGCCAGAGTATCTCCGGGATCGAGGTCGGGACGGATAGCGGCTCCATCCGGGTGCCATCGGCAGTCGGGGGTGACCGGGTCGCGTGCAGCACCGCCGGGTGCAACCGAGCCGCCACAGCAAGGACGGAGCCAGCGGGTGTCGGGGTGGGGGCGGACGCAGATGACCACCGCCCCCCGATCGCTCATACTGATGTGCAGCGGATCGAGTATGCTCCGACAGCTTTTCTGCCACGGTGACGCTGGAACGCGCTATTGCGGTCGCGCCCACGTTTCGAGAATGGATACTGCTATCGTGTGTGCTGCGTGTACCGCCAAACGGGCATGTCGCGGTTCTATTCGGTAAGATTTCCGTGCTGCTCCGTGGGCTGAACTTGCGTGAGTTCGCAAAGAGCCTATCCCGTGGACTACGGAAAGCAGTCCTTAAAGTATCTGCTGTAAGTCCTGCTCTTCTACTTGGCTCGGATCAAGTCCCAAATGGATTTTCCCTCGACGGAATAGCCGATCAGGATTCTACCCCTCCCTCGCCGCGATCGTAAGCAGAAAGCTCCCGCCGTCCCGCGAGTCCACTGCGTGCGACACCCCGGCCCCGATGGCGAGGAGCTGAGGGGGCGCGACCTCGTACGCCTCTTCCTGGACGAGGACGCGGATGCTGCCGGTGAGCGGCTGGATGGTGACCGGTCCGTCGGAAACGTGCTCGCGGATCTCGCCGCCCGGTGCGACGACGATCAACGCGACGCGAAGCGGCCCGTCCTTGATCAGCGTGCGGGCGATGCGTCCGCTGCGCTGCAGGAAAGCAGGATCGCTGACCTTCTCGCGTTCGGCCTCGAGGTCGAAGGCGAGGACATCGCCGGAGAGCGGGCGGTCGATGGGCGACATGTCATTCTCCTCGTAACGCGGATGGACGGCCGGCGCGCCGTGCAACGGAGCGGCGTGCGACACAAGGGGGTGGCAGGCGAGCAGTCGGGACGCGATGGCGCCGTCACTCGCCGGGGACCGGCCAGTTCGGAGACGTCGTCCGCGCCGTCCGCAGGTAGTCCTCGAACATCGCGATGACGGCCGGATTCGCCTCCGCCACATTGGTGGTCTCGCCGACGTCCGTGCTGAGGTCGTAGAGCTCGAGCGGTGCGCCGGGCG
>DATMSC010000635.1:0-1919 GCA_035565595.1 Longimicrobiales bacterium
CATCGACCACATCACACTGGAGCGCGGGCTGTCGGCGCGCACCGCCGATGGGTATGGCCGGGATGTCGGCCGGCTGATCGAGTTCCTCACGTCGCGTGGCATTCGCTCGCCCGGCGGCGCGTCGCCGACCGATCTGAGGGAGTTCGTCTACTTCCTGAAAGACCTCGGTCTCGCGGCGACATCCATCCGCCGCACGATTTCCGGCACCCGCACGTACTTCAAATACCTCCTCGCCGAAGGAGTCATCACTGCGGACCCGACGGACAGGATCGAACCGCCACGTGTCTGGCGCCGCCTCCCCGGTGCGCTGTCGCGTGAGGAGATCGCGCGCATCCTGGATGCGCCGGATCCCGCCGATCCTCTCTACTGGCGCGACAAGGCGATGCTGGAGTTCGCGTACGCGTCGGGTGTTCGAGTCGGTGAGCTGATAGCGCTCAAGGTTCGCGATCTCGATCTCGAGGAAGGGTTTGCGCTCGTCTTCGGCAAAGGTTCGAAAGAGCGGCTGGTACCGGTGGGTCGTGCGGCAGTCCGCGCGCTGACCATCTATCTCCGAGAGGTGCGACCGGAACTCGAGCGAGGCCGTGGCAGCGGCGTCGTTTTCCTCAACCGGCGAGGTCGGCCGCTGTCACGTATGGGCGTTTGGAAGATCCTGAGGAAGTACGTGAACCGGGCCGGTGTAACCCGGCGGGTGACACCGCACACGCTCCGGCATTCGTTCGCAACGCATCTCCTCGAGGGCGGCGCTGACCTCGCATCCGTGCAGGAGATGCTCGGGCACGCAGACATCGCCACGACCCAGATCTACACGCACGTGGACCGTGAATACCTGCGCAATGTCCACCGGCGGCATCACCCGCGGGGGTGAAGCAAGAGGGGACCGGCGGAGGTCGGTTTCGGGACGGCCGCGCGCCGCAACCCTCAGATGTCAGCGGTCGCCACAGTGATGTGGAAGACCGGCTGGAGTTGCTCGAGCGTGACCATGACGATTCCGCGCGACTGGAGCTCGATCAGCGTCTGGCCGAGTACGGCCTGGAGCTCCCGGGAGCGCCGGGCGGCAAGGGTGGCGGCGGCCTGTCGCTCGTAGAGTTGGAGGTGCGCCGCGAGCCAGTCCGCAGAGTCGGGTCGTACCGGGACCACGGGATTCCGTGGCGGCGCAAAGGCGCTGTAGGCGATATCGAACGTCGTGGCGAACTCGTGCGTGCTCACGCCGCTCGCAGCGTTCGGATTGGTTGCGCGCAGCCTCGCCTGGTCCTCGGCGGAACGAAGTACTGAAGTGATCTCGAACCGGAATGGGGGCAACCCAAGGGCGGCGAGCCGGTCGTGGAAGCGCCGGCCGATTTCAACGAGCGCGGCGTGCGCGGCCGGCGTCAGGAGCGCGGTCGAATAATCGAGCGGTCGCACGATCCAGTATTCGGAGCTTTCTTCGAGGCGAACGAGCTCGCCTGTCGCGACCAGTTGGTCGAGTTGCGAAGCGTCGAGACCGGGTGCGATGCCGAGTGCGCGCGCACGTTCGAGTTGGCGGTCCGAGAGATACGTCCGGAGGGCGGCTTCCTCCGCGGGGCGGAGGAGCGGCATTGGCTGCAGCACCGCGTCTATCGAATCGACTGATAACCGAATACGCTGGAGCTCCCGCTCGATCACGCGAATGGCCACGGCGCGGTCGCGCTCGATCTCCGCGTTCACGCGCTCGGCGACAGGATTGCAGGCCGACACGAGCGCGACTGCCAGGCCGAGCGCACCGAAAGTCCCCATCCTTCGACTGCGTTGCGACGGAGCGCGAGCGATGCGACATTCCGCGCCGGGCTCGCCGCCGCGTAACAGGGTGCGCGCAGATTCGATCTTCACGGCGTTCATGTCATCCGACTCATCGGGCGATTGGCCTGGTGGCGCGACGAATCGCGGGTGCCGAAACCGTCGTG
>DATMSC010000636.1:0-3189 GCA_035565595.1 Longimicrobiales bacterium
AGTGCCACCTTCGACGAGTAGAGTCACCCGACCGAACGCCGTAGCACGTAACGTCAGGCGCAGACGCTCGCCTGCGGGGAGGCGGTACGCGCCCGGGCCCCAGTTGGCGCGAAGCTGCCCCCACGCGCTGGCCAGCGCTGGCTCGGGCAGGAGGCACCGCTCGTCGATGTCGACGATCCTGCCCGGATCGTCAATCGCATGGAATCCGGCGACGACACGGCCGCTACCGAGTCGCCGTAGCGAAAACGAAAGACGATTTCGGTAGCCGAATTCGGCCGGCGAGGGCGAAACCGTCGGAGGTGGTATTTCGATCCCTGCAATGCGGGCAAAGGCGTCCGCAACGCGCCGCGCCTTGGCATCGAGTTGGGCATCGTATGTGAGGTGCTCGATCGTGCACCCGCCACAGCGCGAATAGTGCGGACACGGCGCTGCCCTGCGCTGCGCCGATCCCCGCTCGAGCCCGATCAGCCTTCCCCTCGCCCACCGCTTCCGCTCCTCGACGACCTTCACCCTCGCCGCATCGCCCGGCGCCACGCGGTGGACGAAAACGGCGCGCCCGTCCGGAAGCCGGCCGACTCCGGCGCCATCGGCGGCGATTCCAGTGATTTCGACGGTCGCTACCTGGCCGGAAGCTTGTCCCGATTGCCGACGTTGCTCCGGCCTGGATTCCCTCCGGTCAGGGGACCCGGCCCGTCGCATCACCGCCACGCCTGCTGCCGCCACGCGCTCGGAACATTGCTGGCTCGGGACTCGGCGCGGCGCAGTGAATGCTCCCGGCGTTCCTCCTCCAGCAGCGCGGCTGCGAGCGCAACAGCCCGAAGCACTTCCTCGGGAGCGGCAGGTGCGAACAGCTCCGGGTGTCGCTCCAGGTAGCGGATGTCGAGCTGCCCTGCCTGGAACTCGGGCTCGTTCATTACGCGACGGTGGAAATCCACGGTGGTCTCGACGCCGACCACTTCCAGCTCGGCGAGCGCCCGGCTCATCCGCAGGATCGCGGAAGCACGATCCGCGCCGTGCACGATCAGCTTGCCGAGCAGCGGATCGTAGTACGGCGACACCTCGGTCGCATTTGCGATTGCACCGTCCCAGCGCACCCCGAGCCCGGCCGGTATCGTGATGTGGTTGATACGCCCCGTGGCCGGCAGGAATCCGCGGTCGGCGTCCTCGCTCGTGATGCGACACTCGATGGCGTGGCCATTCCAATATACGTCGTCCTGGCCGAAATCCAGCGCCTCACCGGCCGCGATGCGGATCTGCCACTGGACGATGTCCACGCCGGTCACCAGCTCCGTGACCGGGTGCTCGACCTGAATGCGCGTGTTCATTTCGAGGAAGTAGAACGAACCGCCCTGGACCAGGAACTCGATGGTGCCGGCGTTCCTGTAGCCGACGGCGCGGCAGGCGGCCACCGCCGCCGCCCCCATGCGTGCGCGCAGCTCTGGCGACACGGCAGGAGACGGCGCTTCCTCGATGAGCTTCTGGTGCCGCCGCTGGATCGAGCACTCCCGTTCGCCCAGGTGGACCACGTTGCCATGTGAATCCGCAAGGACCTGGATCTCGATGTGCCGCGGGGAATCCAGAAACTTCTCGATGAATATGGCGCCGTCGCCGAACGCCGCCGCGGCCTCCGCCGACGCCAGGCCGAACGCGGCCGCGAGGTCGCTCTCACCATGCACGACGCGCATCCCCTTCCCGCCACCACCGGCCGCGGCCTTGAGCATGATCGGGTAGCCGATCCCGGCCGCAGCCTCCTTCGCCTCGTCAACGCCCGGGACAGGGTTCAGCGTTCCAGGCACGATGGGGACACCGGCCTCGCCCATGCGCCGGCGAGCCTCGGTCTTCTCTCCCATGGCAGCGATTGCGGTGGCCGGTGGCCCGATGAAAACGAGCCCCGCCGCTTCGACCGCGGCGGCAAAGTCTGCGCGCTCCGCGAGGAAGCCGTACCCGGGATGTATCGCGTCGCACCCCGCGCGGCGTGCCACCTCGATCAATGTGTCGCCGCGGAGATAGCTCGCGGCGGCCGGCGCCTGACCGATCGGATACGCCTCGTCGGCGAGGAGGACGTGGGGCGCCGTCCTGTCGACATCCGAGTAGACGGCAACGGATTCAACACCGAGGTCCCGGCACGCGCGAATCACGCGAACCGCGATCTCGCCGCGGTTGGCCACGAGTACCCTACGGAACACGGGACACTCCTGGCCTCCGGCTGGGGTCCTCCCGCCTGCGCTCCGGGATCAGAGCCAGGTAGATTACCGAACCATGCGGGCGGGTGTCAGAGGGGGATGTTGCCATGCTTTCGCGGAGGATTGGTGTCCCGCTTGTTGCGGAGCATGTCCAGCCCGATGATCAGCCGGGACCGGGTTTCGCGTGGGTCGATCACGTCATCCACATACCCGCGGGCAGCCGCCTCATACGGGTGCGCGAACTTCTCGCGATATTCGGCTTCCAGGCGTCGCGCGGTCCCGGCAGGGTCGGCGGACTCCGCGATCTCCCTCCGGAACAGGATCTCGACCGCGCCTTTTGGCCCCATCACCGCGATCTCGGCCGTCGGCCAGGCGAAATTCAGGTCGCCCCGGATGTGCTTCGAATTCATGACGTCATAGGCGCCGCCGTACGCTTTCCGGGTAATCACGGTCATGCGAGGTACTGTCGCTTCCGCGAACGCGAACAGCAGCTTGGCCCCGTGCCGGATGATGCCCCCGTGCTCCTGGCCGACGCCCGGCAGGAAGCCGGGCACGTCTTCGAACACGATGAGAGGGATGTTGAACGCGTCGCAGAACCGCACGAAGCGCGCGCCCTTGACGGAGCTGTCGATGTCCAGGACACCGGCCAGCACCGCCGGCTGGTTGGCCACGATCCCGACCGCGTGACCGCCCAGGTGCGCGAACCCGACGATCAGATTCTGCGCGTACTGCTCGTGGACCTCGAGGAATCGGCCATCATCGACCACGCGGCGGATGACGGCGCGCATGTCGTACGGCTGGGCAGGATCATCCGGAACGATGGTCAGCAGTTCCTCGTCGGCGCGGTCGAACGGGTCCGCAGTCTCACGCCGGGGCGGATCCTCACGGTTGTTGGATGGGATGTAGAAGAAGAGGTCACGGATCGACTCGAGGCACTCCGGCTCACTGTCGCAGGCGAAGTGGGCAACGCCTGATACCCGCGCGTGAACGTCGGCGCCGCCGAGGC
>DATMSC010000637.1:0-5475 GCA_035565595.1 Longimicrobiales bacterium
CAAGCGGCTTCGTGTCACGGCCCAGCTCGGCGAGATCTTCTTCGCACCTCTCCAGCGTCCTCGCCACGATGTAGGAAACGAACTCCTCCTGGAGCCGCATGTTGTCTTCGGTGTCGAACCACGCGACTTCCGGCTCGACCATCCAGAACTCGGTGAGGTGGCGCCGGGTCTTGGATTTCTCGGCTCGGAAGGTGGGACCGAAGCAGTAGACCTTGCCGAACGCCGCCGCGGCGGCCTCGAGGTAGAGCTGTCCCGTCTGCGCCAGGAAGGCACGCTCGCCGAAGTAGTCAGTTTCGAACATGCCGCCGCTCTCTCCGGCGGCGCCCGTCAGGATCGGCGTGTCGATGCGGACGAATCCGGCGGCAAAGAAGAAGTCGTGAATCGCCTGTTCAACGTGGTGCCGCACGCGCAGGATGGCGCGCTGTTGTCGCGACCGCAGCCAGAGGTGGCGGTGGTCGAGGAGGAAATCGATACCGTGTTCCTTGGGTTGAATCGGGTAGTCCTCGGCGGTGCCGACAACTTCCAGATCGGTGAGCCCGAGCTCGTATCCACCGGGTGCGCGATCGTCGCGACGGACGATGCCGGTCACCACGACGCTGGTCTCGAGCGTGACCGTGGTGAGTCGCTCCCACACCTCGGGATCGACTTCCTTCCGACCGGCAACGCACTGCACGACGCCGGTTCCGTCTCGAACCACGAGAAATCCGACCTTGCCGTGGGTACGGCTGGTGAACACCCAGCCGCGTATGGCCACGGACTGTCCGGCATACCTGCCGAGATCTCGAATTTCGCTGATCGTGGACACGCCGCGTTCGTCTCTGCGGTTGCGTCAAAGGGATGGAGTCCGGGTGCCGGGCGCGAAAAGCTAGACGCCGGGTTGCCGGGTGTCAAACGCTGTATCCTCGCGATCCTTGCGGCGACCATCGCCGCCTGCGGAACGCCGGCGAGGCCTGTGCCGGGTGGAGCCGCCATGACGCCGGCACCGCCGGGACGGTTCGTCGGCGCCACAACCGATTCGCTCGCGAACCGGACGCTGCCCGCGGTGGCGGAGCTGTGGCGAGTCGAGACGGGTCGCGGCGTGACTTCACCGCTCATCGAGCATGGCGGTCTCCTGATCGCAACCGCGACCAGCCGGGATGTAACGGCGTTCGACCCGGAAACAGGCCAGCGGATATGGCAACGCCGGGTTTCCGGTCCTGTGATCGGCGGTGCAACGCTCCACGCTGGCCGGTTGCTCGTCGCGGTAGGTGACGACGACGGCGGGATCCAGGCCCTCGATCCAGCCAGCGGGACGACCCTCTGGACGTCGTCCATAGGATCCGTCATCCACGCACCGGGCGCGGCGTACGGCCGCGCTTTCGCGGGCACTGAAATGGGTGTTGTCGCGAGCGTCGACATTGAATCAGGCGCCGAAATGTGGAGAATCCGGCTTTCCCGTCCTGTATCCTCGACGCCGCTGCCCATTGACGGCCAGATCGTCGTCACCGCCGAAGACACGCTGTACGTCCTGGCGGCGGAAAATGGCCTCATCCGCTGGCGCATGCCGCTTGCGGCACATGTCGGCGCCGCACCCGCAGCGCGCGGCGACACGCTCTACCTGCCCCTCAGGTCCGGCGAGCTCATCGCGATCGCAGTCAACGGGCGACGCGAGCTCTGGCGTGCCAGTTTCGGCGACCACCCGATACTGGCGACCCCGGCTCTCGCGCCGGACGGTGCGATATACGTCCTCAACCGGGCCGCCGAGCTCTGGCGCTTCCGGCCGGGAGGTGCCGCACCCGTTCGCGTGGCCGAGCTCGGCGGTGCGGCGACCGCGGCCTTCTCGGCCAGCGAGAATGGCGCTCTCGTCGGCCGGGTCGATGGCGCGCTCTTCCTGGTCCGCCCCGAGGATGGCGAAATCCTGTGGCGCCATGATTTCGATGACGCGATCCGGGCGCCCGTGGCCGTCCACGGCAACGCCATCTTCGTACCCCTGTTGCGGGGCACCGTCGTGAAGTTGAGGTAGTCGATGTTGGAGCGAGCGCATCGGGACCGCGCCCCCCTGTGCACCCTGTGCGGCGGCCCGGCCGCCGCTAGCCCGGAGCCCACTTCGAACGCGGCTGTTCCCATTGCCGACGCTCCGCGGCACTTGCCTGGCCTCGCCCGGCGGAAATCGGGGTCGGCATGGCCGCACGGACTCGTCATGATCGCGGTGACCCTGACGATTGCCTCGAGCGTGGCCACCCCGGTCGATCTTCGGGGCGCGCAGCTCCGGCCGGCGGCGCTGGACACGGATTCCGTTCCTCCGACAGAGGTCGTTGCGCCGGCAGAGGTAGTGATTCCCGATGACGCGGGGTTGCGCGCGACGGGACTGCTCAAGTGGGGGACGCTGGCCGCGTCGCTCGGAACGGCGACGTACGGGATCACTCGTCAGCGGGCCGCGGACAAGCTGTATGCGTCGATCGAGCTGGATTGCGCGGAGAGCCCTGCACGCTGCGGCGAGCGGTACAATGAAGGCGAGTTCGAGGACCCGATCCTGGCCAATCGATACCAGTCGGCTCAGGACATTGACCGCCGTGCACGCGTAGCGCTGATCGTGAGCCAGGTCGCAGTACTCGGTAGCGTTGCGCTCTTCCTCCTGGATCTGGATGATCGGCCGAAGCCTGTCGTCGATCCCTACGATCCGCCGCTTCGGCTGGAGCTCGGTGCGAGTGGTCTGGGCGTGTCGGTGCGCGTCGCCACGCCGACGTTCGGCACGAGCGAGAAATAGAGCTCCAGCAGGGCGCCGACGTGGCTATCCAGTGCGAACGCTCTCGCCCGCTCGAGGGCGAGCGCACCCAGGCCACGAGCGAGCGCCGGCGATTCGAGGACAGTGGCAATTCCCTCCGCCAGCGCCTCCACGCTGGTGGGCTCGACCAGGATCCCTGATTCGCCATGAACAACCAGATCGGCCAGACCGCCCACGCGGCACGCGACCACCGGGCGACCGGCAGCCATGGCTTCCAGCGCAGCAAGGGAGAACCCTTCCCGCTCGGACGGGACCGCGACGACATCGAACGCATGCAGCAGCTCGGGCACGTCTCGGCGCTGGCCGACGAATCGCACAGCACGCGCTACGCCGAGGCTGGCCGCCTCGGCTTCACATTCGGCGCGCGTGACCCCGTCGCCGACGATCACCAGCACCGTTTTGGGGACACGTGCCAGCACGAGGGGGAGCGACCTGATCAGCCGCACCTGACCCTTGCCCGGGGCAAGGCGACCAACGACCCCCACCACCCGCGATCCCCGGTCGAGGGCGAGACTGGCGCGGATCTCTCGCAGGCGTGCGGGTCCGGGCCGCTTGAACCGGTCGAGCACCACGCCGTTGGGGATGACTTGCATCCGCGAGCGCTCGATTCCGAACATCGACACGGCGGACCCGGCCGCGGCAGCGGACACCGCGACTGCGGCGTCCGTCAGCCCCGCCAGGGCCCGCATCGTGAGCCGGGCGGCAGGACCGGGTACGTCCAGGTCGTGGAAGTGGACAACGGAGCTCCGTCGCCCGACCCTCGCCACGATCCGGCCCAGCGACATTCCCTTGAGACCCGCCAGATGCAGGATGTCCGGGTCGAATTCGCGGACCACGCCGGCAAGGTCCAACAGTGATCGAGGATCCCAACGCGGGCGAGGTCTGGCAAAGAGCTGGACGCCGGCTTCCTCGAGTTCCGGCAACGCGCCGGGCGACCGGAAGAAGCAGGCACCCACGGCCACGTGCGTGGATAGTCGGGGGAGCACGTCGAGAACGTAGCGGGTCACTCCGTGGATGACGCCGCCCGGGTACACCAGGTGGTCGTTGACGAAGAGGACACGGAGCCGCCTCTGCTCACCCCGGCCGACACGATTGCGGACGCGGGTAGCCCGGTACCACGGGGGAGCGGTAGCCTGGCCTGCCACGAGTCCGGCTGCCTCCATCGTCGTCACACCCTGGCTGCGCGTGGAAAAATCGGGTCAGCGCTCCGCCGCGCAGGCGTCGTGCCACGTCCCGGCCGGTACGATGGCTGCCGGTTCGTGGCACCCGCGCAACACCTGGCCCTTCGAGGCGGGCTTCGATAAGCCGCCCTCGCATCAGGATCTCCGCTCCCGCGCGGCACAACTACCTCATCGCACGACGCTTCGACCGCCGCGTGGCGGGGTCCGGTTCTTGCCCTCGCCCCCGGCGAACCACCGCTAACACCAACCAGCGAATGGAACGAAATCGTCCGGACGTGCATTCGTCGTCAGAGGCGTATGCCGCTCGCTTCCGCGGCCCGGCTGGACGCTACCTGCTCGACGTGCAGGAGTCCTGCATGAACGCGCTCGTGGATCGCCTCGGTCCGGGACGCTATCCCGTACTGGACGTCGGCGGCGGGCATGCCCAGATCGCGACTCCGCTCGCCGCGCGCGGTCACGCCGTTACGGTGCTGGGAAGCGACTCGGCGTGCGGGGAGCGCGTCGCTGGCTGCGCGGGTGTGCGGTTTGTGGTCGGCGAGCTGACGGATCCACCGTTCGCCGATCGAAGCTTCGACCTGGTCACCTGCTTTCGGATACTCCCGCACGTTTCCGCCTGGCCCGCGCTACTCGCCGGGCTCTGCCGCGTGAGCGCCGCGGCAGTGATCGTCGACTTTCCCGTCGGGCGGAGCGTGAACGCGTTCGCGCCGCTCCTCTTTGCACTCAAGAAGAGGTTCGAAGGAAACACCCGCCCGTTCGCCACCTTTACCGTGGAGTCCGTGGCCAGCGAGCTCCGGAAGCACGGCTTCGCGGTGGAAGCGGCCGTGCGCGAGTTCGCACTGCCCATGGTCATCCATCGAATGTTCGACTCGCCCCGCCTCTCCCGCTCCCTGGAAGGCATGGCCAGGTCGGCCGGCGTGACGGGGCGGTTCGGCTCGCCGGTAATCCTGCTCGCGCGGCGGGTTGCGGGGCCTGCGGCGGTTCCACTCGCCGCGTTAGGCACTCGCCGGCGAGTCGCCGACATCCGGACCTCCACCGCGACCCTGTGATGCGCAATCACCGGGCGTCGCATCCCCGGGCTGGCCCGCCCGGCCCCCGCCGTCTCGCGGTGGTCACCGGCGCGAACGGTTTCACCGGCACCGCGCTGTGCCGTGAGCTCTCGCGCCGCGGATACGCGGTGAGGGGTCTGGTGCGCCCGGGCGCCCATGCCACGGCCCTCGAGGCTGCGGGTGTGGACGTCCACCGTGGCGAGCTGATCCGCGCTGGCGACGTACGGCGAGCCGTGGCCGGCGCCAGCATCGTCTTCCACGTCGCCGCGGCGTATCGCGTGGCCGGCAAACCCGCCGCGTACTACCACCAGGTCAACGTGGAGGGCACGCGCAACGTCGTCGACGCGGTCGTCGCGGGCGACGTCCCCCGTCTCGTCCATTGCAGCACGGTCGGTGTGCATGGCCACGTGCGGGAGGTTCCGTGCAACGAGGACACTCCGTTCAATCCCGGTGACCCGTACCAGCGCAGCAAGCTCGAAGGTGA
>DATMSC010000638.1:0-7333 GCA_035565595.1 Longimicrobiales bacterium
TGGGCCGCGAATGGCAATGGTGAGACCGGCGTCGTTGCGCGGATCGACACGCCGCTGGCTCGACGGGGCGACGCCCTGGTGCCGACGAACTGGCACGACACGATCGTCGCGCTACTCGACAGGCTCCGGGCCGAGATCGCGAACGAGACGCGGACGCACGTGGTCGCATCGCCGTTCCGTGCCAACGAAGACGCCGGGCTGGCACTCCACCTCGCCTCGCTCGTCGGTGGCGGTGACGCCGTATACCGGAGCGCCCGGGTCGCGGACGAGGTCCCGTGTCCGGGCTTCCCCCGCCTCGCGCGGCGGCGGGAGTTGGCGCCCAACGGCAGAGGCCTCGAGGCGCTGGGATACAAACGCGTTGGGGACGATGAGGGGCGCGGAGGGCTCGATGCGGTTGCGGGCTCCGATGGCGTCGTCATCGTCCTGGGCGATGAGCTGGCGGATCAGGATACGACTTTCGGTAGCAACGCGCGGTTGTACGTGTATGCCGGCGAGCTCCTGAGCCCGGCGGCGAAGCACGCCGATTTCGTGCTGCCGTTGACGACCTTCGCGGAGCAGGACGGCACGTTCACGAACCACGAAGGGCGAGTCCAGAGGTTCTGGGCGGCGCTCCAGCCGCCGCCGCACGCCCGGCCGGCCTGGCAGATCCTGGGAGTGGTGATCGCGGCGATCGAGAAGGTGGCGGCACCGGGCGGCGCCGCGGACGCGTTCCGCCGCGTCGCAGAGCTCTTCCCGGAGTTTGCGGGCCTGAGCTATGAAGTGATCGGATCACGAGGCGCACCGCTCCGGGAGCGGCTGCAGGTGGCCGCCGGCGCCGGCACCAGCGCGGAGGAGGCGTGATGCACGAGGTAGGCGCTCTCTCCCCGCTGGCATTCCTGATCGCGTCCGCGGCGAAGGTCCTGGGGGTCTTCAGCATCGTCATGGTCGTCGTGGCGTTCCTGACGCTGCTCGAGCGGCGGCTGTCCGCCTGGATCCAGGACCGCCTCGGCCCGAACCGCGTTGGTCCGTTCGGCCTGCTGCAGCCGCTGGCGGATGGCATCAAGAACATCCTGAAGGAAGAGACGTATCCGGCGGAGGCGTCGAAGTTCTACTTCATCCTGGCGCCGATGCTGTCGATCATGCCCGCGCTGGTGGCGTTCGCCGTGATCCCGTTCGCTGCGCCGCTCCCGACCCCGTGGGGGCTGGTCGACATGATCATTGCTGATCTCCCGATCGGGATCCTCTTCGTCTTCGCCATGACGGGGCTCGGGGTGTACGGGATCGTCATGGCGGGATGGGCGTCGAACAACAAGTACGCGTTCCTCGGCGGCATGCGCGCCGGCGCGCAGATGGTCAGCTACGAAGTGGCGTTCGGGCTCAGCCTGATCCCGGTCTTCTTCCTGGCGGGGAACGTCACGCTGACCCAGATCGTCTGGCTGCAGCAGGGTGAGCTGGGGCTGTGGCTCGCGTTCCCGCTCGGCCTGTCCTTCTTCTTCTTCATGGTTTCCGCCTTCGCCGAGACGAACCGGCTGCCGTTCGACATGCCGGAGGCCGAATCAGAGCTCGTCACCGGATACCACACCGAATACTCGTCGATGAAGTTCAGCATGTTCTTCATCGCCGAATACGCGAGCATGCTGACCGCATCGGCGCTCATGGCCACACTGTTCCTGGGCGGCTGGGACATCCCGTTCTGGAGCGGTGACGACATGGTGGTCGTGGCACCGGGGGTCGTGGCCGGGGCCCAGCCGGCGGTCTGGAAGACGCTCCTGACCTTCGCGGCCTTCGCGGCCAAGACCGGGTTCTTCATCGTGGTGTACATGTGGGTCCGGTGGACGTTGCCCCGGTTCCGCTACGACCAGGTGATGCATCTCGGCTGGAAGGTGATGCTCCCGTCCGCGCTCGCGTACGTGGTGTTGATGGCCGTGTCGATCCTGGTCCTCGACTCGCTCGGCCTGCAGTTCGGCCTGGTCTACGGGCTGATCCTGACGGCAGTCAACCTGGTCGCGAGCGCGATATTCTTCGTGATCGTGGACCGCGACCGCGTGATCGTGGGTGGCTCACACCGTCAGCCACTCGAGCGGCGCCGCGAGATGGCTGCATCGCTCGCGGCCCATCGGAGGGCGGCCGCCCTCGCGGCAGATGCGGTCCCGGCGGAGATCCACGCCGAGGGCGCGCAACTGGAGGAGCTGGTCGGACGATGAACGGCCAGTCCCATGTCCGATACGTGGCTGCGCCGAAGTGCCCCGCGCGTATGGCCTCCGGGCTGCGCCTTGCCGGGCGGCGAAGCTGAAGGTGAGTGACGAATGGCGATAGGAGTCAAGGTACTCAAGCGACCGGAGCGCGAGACTTCATACTTCCGCGCGGCGCTCACCGGGATGGCCCTTACGTTCAGGCACCTGGTGAACCCGCGGAAGGTGACGCTCCAATACCCGGAGGAGAAGCCGGAGCTGTCGCCGCGCTGGCGTGGGACGCACCGGATGGCCGTTCACGCGGACGGCAGGCCCAAGTGCGTCGCCTGCGGACTCTGTCCCACGATCTGTCCCGCCAACTGCATCCGCCTGGTGCCCGGGGAGGACGATCAGGGGAACCGCTACCCGGTCGTGTACGAGATCGACGAATTCCGTTGCATCTTCTGCGGCATGTGCCAGGAAGTGTGCCCGGTGGAGGCGATCCACGTCGGTCAGCATTACGAAAACGCCGAGTACGAACGGGAACGATTCATTTACGACCTCGATCGGCTCATGGAGCAGAAGCACCCCGTGACCGTGCTCTGGGACCCTGAAGACAGGCGGTCGGAATGACCGAGCTGCTCTGGTGGGTCTTCGCTTCGCTCGCGATCGGCGGTGCGCTGGGGATGATCCTCGGCCGCAGTCCGGTGGCGAGCCTGATGTTCCTGATCCTGACGTTTTTCGGCGTCGCCGCGATCTACATCCTGCTGGGCGCGCACTTCATTGGCGCGATCCAGATCATCGTGTACGCCGGCGCGATCATGGTGCTGTTCCTGTTCGTCATCATGCTCCTGAACCTGGGGCACGACTACGAGAAGGACCTCAGGAGCGTGGGATGGATGGCGGCCGGATTCGCGGCGGCTGGCGCGACGGGCTTCCTGCTCACCCGCGCGTTCCTCCCGGCGGGGTCGGTCCCCGACATGGGCGGCGACTCGATGATCGCCGCCGCGGTGGAGCAGTACGGGGCGGTCGGCGCAGTCGCTTACCCGATGCTCCAGGAATACGTGGTGCCGTTCGAGCTGACCGGCCTGCTGCTGCTGATCGCGATCGTGGGCGCGGTCGTGCTCGCCAAGCGGAGGATCTGACGTGCTGCTGACGCAATCGCTCGTACTCTCGGCGATCCTATTTTCGCTGGGCGTTGTGGGCATCCTGATACGGCGCAACGCGATCATCCTGTTCATGTGCGTGGAGCTGATGCTCAATGCGGCGAACCTGGCGTTCGTCGCGCTCTCCCGCGCGGTCGGGATCGAGGGCCAGGTGTTCGTTTTCTTCGTGATCGCCGTGGCAGCCGCCGAGGCCGCCGTCGGCCTCGCGATCGTCATCGCCGTGTTCCGTCATTTCGAATCGGTGGACATCAAGAATTTCAGCCTGTTGCGATGGTAGCCAACGGCGAAGGGCTGAGGCGAGGGCAAATGTGGAGTTGCGTCGCTGGCGCGACATTCGTGTGTTGTGATGCTGCCGGTCCGGTGCCCGGGGCCGGCGGCCGGAAAGGCGGGACGGCGTAATGTTCGAGCCGACACTTCTCGGAGCCATCGTCCTCCTTCCGTTCATCGGATTCCTGATCAACGGGGTCACGGCGTTCGTCGCGCCGGGGAAGAAGCAGATTCCGACGATCGTGGGGCCGGCGGTCGTCGCCCTCGCCTTCGTCATCGCGCTCGTCAACTTCGCCGGCATGTTCGGCGCGCACCTCGAGGCTCCGGTCGTCCGGAGCTACTGGTCGTGGCTGCCGGTCGGCGACCTCCAGATCGACGCCGCACTGCAACTCGACCAGCTCTCGATCCTGATGACGATGATCATCACGGGCGTGGGCTTCGTCATCCACCTGTTCAGCGCCGGGTACATGCGGGACGACCCGGGTTACGCGCGCTACTTCGCGTACCTGAACCTGTTCGTCTTCTTCATGCTGGTGCTGGTGTTGGGCTCGAGCCTCCCGCTCATGTTCGTGGGCTGGGAGGGGGTCGGGCTGTGCAGCTACCTGCTGATCGGGTTCTGGTTCAGGGACCGCGAGAAGGCGGATGCGGGGAAGAAGGCGTTCATCGTCAACCGCATCGGCGATGCCGGCTTCCTCATCGCGATGTTCATGATCTTCGCGAACTTCGGGACGCTGGACTTCGCCGCGGTCACCGGGATGGCCCCGGAGATCCTGACGTACGGCGGTGCGCTCGCCACCGCGATCACCCTCTTCCTGTTCCTCGGCGCGGTGGGGAAGAGCGCCCAGATCCCGCTGTACGTGTGGCTCCCTGACGCGATGGCCGGCCCGACCCCGGTCAGCGCGCTCATCCACGCCGCGACAATGGTCACCGCTGGCGTCTACCTCGTCGTGCGCATGGGCGTGTTCTTCGCGCACGCGCCGGTCACAATGATCACCGTTGCCGGGATCGGTGCCCTGACGGCGCTCTTCGCGGCATCGATCGGGCTCGTTCAGCACGACATCAAGAAGGTCCTCGCCTACTCCACGGTTTCGCAGCTCGGATTCATGTTCATGGCCGTCGGCGTGGGCGCGTTCACTGCGGGCGTCTTCCACCTGATGACGCACGCCTTCTTCAAGGCGCTGCTGTTCCTGGGCTCGGGCGCCGTGATCCACGCCATGCACGAGGCCTTCCACCACACGCACAAGGACTGGGACGCCCAGGACATGCGCAACATGGGTGGCCTGCGGCGGTACATGCCGGTGACCTGGATCACCATGTGGATCGGCACGCTCGCGATCGCAGGGGTGTGGCCGTTCGCCGGATTCTTCTCGAAGGACGAGATCATCTGGCAGGTTGGCGCGCGCGCGATCGGCCCGTTCGCGGGCTGGTTCACGCTCTTCTGGGCGATGGCCCTCTTCGCCGCGATGCTCACCGCGTTTTACATGACGCGGCTCATGATCATGACCTTCCACGGCGAGAACCGTTCGGGAGAGGCCGAGCGCAAGCACATTCACGAAGTGCCATGGATCATGGCAGCGCCGCTCGTCGTGCTGGCCGCGCTCTCGGTTACGGGCGGCTGGCTGAATGTAAACCACGCAGTCGCTGGGATCCCGGTGATCGGCTGGATCCCGCACGCCGAGTGGCTGCACGAGTGGCTGCACGCCGTCACGGCGCCGGCCGAGGCTGTGTTCGCGGCCCAGGTAGGTGAGGTAGGCCATTCCGCGCCGATATTCGGCGGGGGCGAGGCGCTGTGGGCGATCATTGCACTCGCGATCGCGGTTGCCGTAGTGCTGCTGACGGCGAGAACGCTGGCCCGGCGCCGGTACGTGCCGGCCACCGAAGCGCAGCCGGCTACGGGCTTCGCCCGCGTGCTCGAGAACAAGTGGTACGTCGACGAGATCTACGACGCCATCATCGTGCAGCCCATCATCCGGGTATCTGGCGCGCTGTGGCGGTTCGTCGACGCGCGCATCATCGACGGCGCCGTGAACGGCGTTGCGCACCTGTTCCGGGGCTTCGGCTTCGCGGGTGCGCGGCTCCAGACGGGGCAGATCAGCGCTTACGCTTTCGCCGTGGTGATCGGCATGTTGATCCTCCTCGGCTTCGTTGCATTCTGAGGCGCCCATGACGGCTCTTCTCGACGGGATCGGCTACTCGAACTGGGTATTGCACGTCCTCATCTGGGTGCCACTCCTCGGCATGGCGCCGGTACTGGCCGGGTCGGCGGATCGCGCACGCATTTCCGCGCTCGTGATTTCAACCGTCGTGTTCCTGGTTTCACTGCCGCTGTGGAGCGCATTCAATCCGGGGACGGCGGCGTTCCAGCTCACGAGCGAAGCACCGTGGATCCCGCAGTGGGGGATCTATTATCGGACCGGCATCGACGGGATCAGCCTGTTCCTCGTGCTGCTGACGACGTTCGTCATGCCGCTCGCAATCCTGGGCTCTTTCCGCTACGTGGAGCACCGTCAGAAGGCGTTCTACGCCATGATCCTGATGCTCCAGACGGCCATCGTGGGCGCTTTCGCCGCGCTCGACCTCTTCCTCTTCTTCCTGTTCTGGGAGATGATGCTGGTGCCGATGTACTTCATCATCGGCGTCTGGGGCGGCGCCCGGAGGATCTACGCGGCGATCAAGTTCTTCCTCTACACGGCGCTCGGGTCGCTCCTCATGCTGGTGGCGATCCTGTACCTGTATTTCAAGTACCAGGCCCTGACGGGAAGCGCGTCGTTCGCCTACGTGGACCTGCTGCAGGTGCCGCTCACCTTCCGCGAGCAGATCTGGCTGTTCTTCGCGTTCGCGTTGGCGTTCCTGATCAAGGTGCCGGTTTTCCCGCTGCACACGTGGCTCCCTGACGCGCACGTGGAGGCGCCGACGCCCGGATCGGTGGTGCTCGCTGCGGTGCTGCTCAAGCTGGGTGCGTACGGTTTCCTGCGGTTCCTCCTTCCGTTCTTCCCGGCCGCGGCGACGCACCCGACGATCGTGGCGATATTCCTGGTGCTGGGATTGATCGGGATCCTCTACGCGGCCTGGGTGGCTGCCGTGCAGCCGGACGCGAAGAAGCTGATCGCGTATACGTCGGTCGCGCACATGGGTTTCGTCGTGCTCGGCATATTCGCGCTGACGCTCCAGGGCGTTCAGGGGGCAATGATCATCATGCTCTCGCACGGTGTGTCGACGGGGGCGATGTTCCTCCTGCTCGGCATGTTGTACGAGCGGCGGCATACCCGGCTGATTGCGGATTTCGGGGGGCTGGCCGCGGTCATGCCCATGTTCGCCACGGTGTTCGTGATCACCGCGCTGGCGAGCATCGGCCTGCCGGGCACGAGCGGCTTCGTGGGTGAGTTCCTGGCGCTGCTCGGCACGTTCCAGACACACCCGTGGATCGCCGTGGTCGCGACTACGGGCGTCATCTTCGCGGCGTATTACATGCTGCCGATGGTGCAGAAGATCATTTTCAATCGTCTGGACAAGCCTGAAAACGAAAAGCTTCCCGACCTGACGCGGCGGGAGATGGTCGTGCTCGCGCCGCTCGTGGCCGTGATGATCTGGTTGGGCGTATATCCCAAGCCGGTGCTGGACCGGGTCGAGGTGTCAGCGGCCGAGCTGGTGCGCAGCGTCGAACAGCGGCGGCTACCGGTCAACCAGGGATTCACGATCGTTCCCTCGACGGGCGAGAGTGATGACATCGCGATGATCCAGTCCGACGCC
>DATMSC010000639.1:0-4746 GCA_035565595.1 Longimicrobiales bacterium
CAGGCCGCGCGACCTCCATCGGATACCTGCAGATCGTCTTCGCGGCGGTCTGGGGCGCGCTATTCTTTGGCGAGATCCCGGATCTCCCGGGCATCATCGGCGCGCTCCTCGTGATCGGCAGCACGCTCGCGCTCGCGCTGGCGCGCTCCGGCGATTCCGGCCCGGCGGCCGGGACGCACGGCGCGGTCCGGCCACGATCGCAGTCACCCCACTGAGAGAAAGCCGGCCAGAAAGCGTGCGGTTGGCGCCTGTCAGTCGTCCACGCCTTCGAAGAAATCGACGACGCCGGACTCGAGGGAATAGGACGCGCCGACGACGCGCAGCCCCGCTTCGGCGCGCAGGCGTTCCAGGATCTCGGATCCGTTGTTGAGCTGATTGACCGACGCCCGGATGTTCGCCCGTACTGCCGCGCGCACGAGGGCATCGCGGTCGTGCCGCAGGTCGGTTTCGAGGAGCGACTCCACGGCCGGGCGGACCCGGTCCACGATCGAACGGAGATTCCGGGACTGGGGCTCGTCCGGATTCAGCAGCGTGTCGATGGTGGCGTGGATCGCGCCGCAGTTCGAGTGCCCCAGCACGACGACGAGCCGGGTGCCGAAGCGGGTGGCGGCGAACTCGACGCTGCCGATCTGCGACGGCGCGACGATGTTGCCCGCGACGCGGATCACGAAGAGGTCGCCGAAGCCCTGGTCGAAGACCAGCTCGGCGGGCACCCGCGAGTCCGAGCACCCCAGGACAATGGCAAATGGCTGCTGCCCCGCGACCAGGCCGGCGCGGTTCATGTGACTGAGCAGGCTGTGCAGGCTGCGCACGTTCGCGGCGAAGCGTTCGTTGCCTTCGCGCAGCCGCTGGAGCGCTTCATTTGCTTCGAGCATCGTCCTCCCTGGAAAACGGACCGCTCGTGGGCGGGCGCGGACAAGGTACCGCGAGCGGCCGGTCTGGCAAGGGCGCGCCGTCCGAACGGCTTGCCGCCCCCGCGATCGCACGTCTATAGTGTACTCTTCCGCTTTCGTCCGCAGAGCAAGGAGGACGATGTCATGGTTCCCCGCACCGCAGCTTCGATCGCCGGCGCGCTGGCGGCGATGCTGCTGCTGTCGTCCCCGACATTGGCCCAACAGGCGAATTCGGCCGATCCGCTGATCCGCGCCGAAGGCATCGTGCAGGTCGGCCCGCACACGTGGGTGATCCCCGACAACGACGTGGCCCTCGTGCCGAACGTCGGAATCGTCGTCGGCGAGCAGGCCACGCTGGTGATCGACCCGGGTCTGGGCGCGCGCAACGGTGAGGTCGTGGCGCGGGAAGCGGCGAGGCTGAGCGCCGACGGCGCACGGATCTACGTCGTCGCGACGCACTACCACCCCGAGCACACCACCGGCTTCCTCGGCTTTCCGGATGACGTGCAGTTCATCGCCGCTACGGCTCAGGCGGAAGAGTTCGCCGAGTCGGGCGAGTCGATGATCCGCACGTTCGCGAGCCGGTCACCGCTCACCGCGGAGCTGCTGAGCGGCGCCACCGTCTTCCCCGCCGACATCACCTTCGACCGCGAGTATACGCTGGATCTGGGCGGCGTGACCGTCCGCTTCATCCGCGTGGGCCCGACCCACACCATCGGCGACACGGGAGTCTTCGTCGAGGGCGACGGCGTGCTCTTCGCCGGCGACGTCGTGATGAACCAGTCCTTCCTGGCGGCGACCGCGGTGTCGAGCATGGCCGCCTGGCTCGCCGCGTTCGACACTTTCCAGGCGCTGGAGCCGAAAGTCATCGTGCCCGCCCACGGCGCGGTCGGTGATGGCGGTCTGATCGCGCAGAATCGCATGGTCATGCAGGCGATCCAGGGACGCGTCCAGGCGATGAAGGCCGCCGGCCGCCCCGAGAACGAGGTCGTCACGACGGTTCAGGAAGAGCTGCGCGCGCAGTACCCGAACTGGCCCCGCAGCAACGGGATCGCCGCCGCCGCGAGATCCGCCTTCCGCGAGGCGCCGTAGTCCTGTGTCGGGCGCCGGCCGCCCGGCCGGCGCTCTTTCGGACAATGGTCCCAATCAGCTGTCTCGCTCGATCCGGACAGACGTATCGCGTCTCTGCGGCCGGCGCGGCACGGGTAAGCGCTGAAACTTGCATTGGCGAAAGCATGGCCGCCGGAATACACTCTCCGCGCAGTGGACCCGTCAAACGGGGCCGACCCGGTGGCTCCCCCGTCCAAAGGGCCGACCAGGACCTGCGTGAGGCCGTCAATGCCGCACTTTTACGACATTACCCTGCCGATCACCGAAGATCTCGTGGTGTACCCGGGCGACCCCGAAATCCGGTTGCGCCCGCACTCCCGCATCGCCGATGGTGACCCCGCCAACGTCACATCCATAGCGTTCGGGTCGCACACCGGCACGCACGTCGATGCCCCGCGCCACTTCTTCGACGAGGGCCGTGCGGTGGACGAGCTGTCACTCGATGTTCTGATCGGCCCTGCCGTGGTTCTCGAGATTCCGCGGCACGTCCGGTCCATCGGCCCTGAGGATTTGCGCGAGGCCGGGTACGATGGCGCCGGCCGTCTTCTCCTGAAGACGGGGAATGCCAGTCTCCCCCATCGCCGAGAGTTCGTCGAAGAGTTCGCCTTTTTGTCTGAGGCGGCGGCGCTGTTCCTCGTCGAAGCCGGCGTGCGGCTGGTAGGCATCGACTACCTGTCGGTGGAGGCCTTCGATGCCACTCACGCGCCAGTGCATCACGTGCTGCTGCGCGCGGGCGTCGTGATTCTCGAGGGGATCGACCTGCGCCAGGTTCCCGCCGGCGAGTACGAGCTTATCTGCCTGCCGCTGCGCCTCGCCGGGCTCGACGGCTCCCCCGTGCGGGCGGTGCTGAGGGCCAAAGAGCCCTGAGGGAACGGGATCCCCGGACCCCGCTTTCCTTTGTCTCCCCTCGCCCGCCCAACTCCCCGGCTTCTGCGGGTGCGCGGGTCACCATCGCGCCCTCATCGGGATTCCCGCTTGCGCGGGGATGACGGTGGGGTGGTGCGGGTCCCGCGTTCGCGGAGATGGCGGAGGGGGCGGGTCCCGCCGCGCGCCGGCGACGGCGGTCTGTCCAATCCGTCATTCCCGCGGCAGCGGGAATCCCGATGCCTTCGCCTACACGCGTGGCATCGCGCCCTCGTCGGGATCCCCGCTTGCGCGGGGATGACGGAGGGGGTGGTGCGGGTCCCGCTGTGCGCCAGGGATGACGGATAGGGGCGGTGCGGGTCCCGCCGCGCGCCCGCGACGGCGGATTGGGGTGGCACAGGCCCGACATGCGCCCGGGAGACGACGGCTGGACAACGCGACGAAGGCCATTGGCCCCAGCCTTAGCCCCAGCCCTAGCCTTAGCCCTAGCCTTAGCCCCAGCCCTGGCCCCACCCAGCCCTATGCCGTCAAAAGAACACCGAAACCCGCGCAAACCACAAATGTCCGTACGCGCCGAACTCTGATGGCAGCGAAGGCGGATCCAGGCTGGGGCGTTCGCCGAAGGAGTGGATGGCGCCGAGCGACACGCTGGCGCTCTGTCCGACGTCATAGTTCAGGAGCGGCGTGAGTGACGCGCTCCCGTCTCCCGCGTTCAACAACGCGCTCAATGCGAGGGACAGCCGCTCGTCCCGGGTGGGTATAAAGGAGACCGCCGCGCCGAGGTAGTGCCGGCCGAGGAGGTAGACCTCGCCTCGCCGGAGCCGTGGGTCCGACAGGTGTCCCATGTACGACGCCGAGCTCTCCGCGCCGGCCCCGCCGTAGTGGTACTCACCGGAGAACGACAGCCGCATCCCGGGCCTGTCGAATCCGATCGTGATACGCGGGCGGTCAGGCGAGTCCTCGCCCAGCACCCACGGCACCGCGGCCTCGCCGCGCAGCGTGATCCGGTCGAGCAGATAGGCGACACCACCCAGCACCATGAGCTGGTTCCACAGCTTCCCTGCCGCCAGGTACACGTCGGCGGAGGCGAAGTTGTGCGTGGCCCGCACGCCGGCGGACCAATCCTCGGCCCGCCCCCTGGCCGCGACGACGGCGTCCAGCTCCAGGCGATCCGCGGGGTAGCTCAGCACACGAACGGCATCGACCCCTGGCTTCTCTTCGGTGTCCAGCTCGAAAGGGCTGAAAAGCGCCCACACGTCCGCGACCGGAAAGAGTTGCGCGAGCCCCCACGTGATCGCCTGGCGACCGATCGTGATATCTGCCGCGCCAGTGTAGACCGTGAGGGCGAGGCGATCGACGTCGTGCCAGATGGCGATGCGATCTTCGCTGACGATGCGTGTGGACAGGTCCACCGGCCTGCCGGGGATGACGCTCACACCGAGGCCGGCGGCGCCGCCGAACGCACCGGCGGAGGAAGCCACGGTGGTCTGGAGCCGATTGTGGACGCTGAGAACCACATCATCGCCCCACGTCAGTCGCCACCGGAGCCGCACCACCTGGCCGTGGAAGCCCGTCCTCCTCGCCTCGCCGGGGGTGTCATGGCCGGCGTCGCGGAGTCCGGTCAGCGAGCGGACGTATCCGCCCAGCTCGATCCCGGGGCGGTCACCGTCGAGGATCTCGATCTGGGCGGCGGCGCTCCCGGGCACAGCCAGAGCCGCGATCATCAGCGCGATCACAGCCACGCAGCCGCGTAATGACGGCGCCCTCGCGAACGGCCGCGGCCGTGGATAGTCCCGCCAATTCATGACTGTGCCGCGTTCTCGGGCCGCCGACGATCACCCGCCATTGCTACCGGTGCTGCTCTCGACCCGGCCATCGA
>DATMSC010000640.1:0-5711 GCA_035565595.1 Longimicrobiales bacterium
TGGTGGGGGTGATCACTCCGAGGTGGAGCCCCAGGATGGCGGTGGCGAGCTTGAACGTCGAGCCGGGCGGCTGGGCCGCGTTGGTCGCCCGATCCAGGAGCGGCTTGTCCGGATCCGAAGCGAGCCGCTCCCACGTGGCTGCATCCACACCGCCGACCAGCAGGTTGGGATCGAAGCCGGGTGCACTGTACATGGCGAGGATCCCGCCGGTCTGCGGGTCGATCGCCACGAACGCGCCGGACATACCGCGCGGGAAGATCTCCATGACGTAGCGCTGGAGATCCAGGTCCAGATAGAGCTGGAGATCCTTTCCCGGCACCGGAGGGACGCCCATCTCCTCGGGCAGCCACCGCTTAATCCGGCCCTGCGCGTCGACCTCCAGGTAGCGGACGCCGGGGGTACCGCCGATCTCCGTCTCATAATACCTCTCGAGTCCGGCCTTACCGATCCAGCGCCCCTGCCGGTACCCTTCGAAGGCAGGCAGCTCGAGCTCCTCACGACTGATTTCGGCGACGTAGCCCGCGAGGTGGCCGATCGCCGCACCCGCCGGATAATGCCGCTTCGGGTACTCGTGAACCAGCACGCCGGGGAACATGAAGCGACGTTCGAGCAGCCGAGGCACCAGCCAGTCGGGTACGTCGCGGTGCACTTCCATCGGGAGGTGGGTGGCTCGCCGCCATCTGCGCAGCGCCAGTGCGGTATCGGCGTCAGTCAGGCCGAGGACCGGGCGGAGCCGTTCGAGCGTGGCGATCATCGAGTCTTCCGGCGCCGGCATCATCAGCACCTGATATCCGACCACGTTCTCGGCGATGACGTTGCCGTTGCGGTCGTAGATCGTACCACGCGGCGCGGGGACGGTGATCGGGCGGAGCCGGTTCTCGCGGGCGATCCGCGCGTATTCCTCGAAGGACAGGACCTGCACGCGGAGCAGCCCGGAGCCGAGCGCCAGGACGCAGATCACGAGGATCCACCTCGCCCAGCGCCCGCGGCCGTACCGGGCCGGCGGCGGAGTCATCCGGTGCCCGGTTCGCGTCCGCACAGGCTACTCCCTGAAACGCACGCCGCAGCGGCCGCAGATGAGTTGCCGGCCCCGGCGCTGGAGAGGCTCGTGGAGGGCGTGGCGAGGACAACTCGGCTCCCGGTTCGTCGCCAGTGCCTCACCTACCGCCCTTCGCTCGCCTGGCGTCGCAGGGGGGAGGGCGTAGTTTCGCCGCTGAGCGCAGCTCTTGCACTCGAACCAGACTTCGCTCCCGCCATCCGGCCGACCACCGATCCGGACGAGTTCCGAGCTGCCGCCGCACCCCACAGGACACGGCACGATCCCGCCGAGGTAAAAGCTCCGTATCACATCCTCAGCGACGACCTTCGTCGCACCGGGATCCGTATCGTCCCACTCGATCCTCGTCGCCATGCTCCACCTCCCGCTCTTTTAGCGGAGCAAAGGCTGTTCCCGTTTGGGACGGTACAGGGCTAAGGCTGAGGCTAAGGCTAGGGCTAGGGCTAAGACTAATGGGCGTGGGTTGATAGGCTGCCGGATGGGGGCGTATGCGGTCGGTGGTGTGCGGGGCCGCTGTGGACGGCAAAGGTATGGGGCCAGGGCCAATGGCCGTGGGTCGAAAAGCTGCCGGGAGGGCGTCGTATGCGCCGGCGGTCTCGGCCGCGGGGGCGGGCTCGGGCTCGGGTCCGGGAGCCGCGCCCCCATTAGCCCCAGCCCCAGCCCTAGCCTTAGCCCCTATGCCGTTTCCGCGCCCTATGCCGTTTCCGCGGCCGGTTGCGCTGCCGTCAGCCGCAGTCTGGTGACCCGCCGGTCCTGGATCTCCTCGACCCTGAGCTCGCGGACATCGCTCGCCGGTACGGTGTCGCCGACCGTGGGGATACGGCCCAGCTCACCGAAGACGTAGCCGCCGATCGTGTCGTAATCCTGTTCGGGCAGATCGAGGCCGAAGCGCTGGTTCACCTCCGCGATGCTCGCGCCGCCGTCGATGAGGACGTCGCCCTCCGCCGTGAAGGTGAACTCGGGGACGGGGAGGTCGTACTCGTCGAAGATGTCGCCGACGATCTCCTCGATCAGGTCCTCGAGAGTGACCAGCCCGGCGGTCCCGCCGAATTCGTCCAGCACAATGGCCAGGTGGATCTTGCGGGCGCGGAACTCCGCGAGCAGCTCGCTCACGGGCTTCGTATCCGGGACGAAATAGGGTTCCCGCATCAACCTGCGCAGATCGAAGCTTGCCGGATCGCCCGCGGCCAGATGCGCGAGCAGGTCCTTGATCAGCAGGACGCCCACGACATTGTCGAGCTGGTCGACGTAGATCGGGATGCGGGAGTGCTGCTTGCGAAGCGCGAGCTCGATGACCTGGTCGCGTGTAGCGTCGATCGGCAGTGCAACGATGTCGGGGCGAGGTGTCATGACTTCACGCGCGACCCGTTCCCGGAACTCGAGGACGCCGCTGATCATCTCGTCCTCAGCCGCATCCGCGGCCGAATCCGGTTCATCCGGCGGTGGAGCCACGCGGTCGCCGAGCCCGAGCGCGCGGCTCGCCGCACGCGTGAGTCCGCCGGTCACGCGGAAGATCGGCCGGAACTTCGACGCGGTGAAGAGGATCGGCTGTGCCGTCCAGAGCGCGACGCGTTCCGCCGTGTCGGCCGTGATCAGTCGCGGCAGGTGCTCGGCAATGGTGGCGTGGAGCCACAGCACGAACACGGTCGCCGCGAGGAGCGCCGCGGCGTGCGACGCCCAGGGCGCGTGCTGCGTGAGCGCCGCCGCCGCCGTCGGATCGAAGATGCCTGCCAGCGGCGGGATGGTGCCGTGCAGCGTGTGATACGCGAGAATCCCGAACCCGACGGCGCCGAGCCACTCGCCGGCGCGTGCAACTCCGAGGAACTCGTGCGGCCGCTCGAGCGCCGCGGCCACGAAACGTGCACGCACCTCGCCCACGCGCGCCAGTCGCTCGATCCGTGCGCGCCGGAGAATGTTCAGTGAATTCTGTGCCGCGATCAGTCCGGCGGAGACGCCCAGCAGGCAGATCGCCGCCAATGTCTTGAAGAGTATACTGGCAGGGTCCATAGAGTCCGCGACCCGGGTTCGCGCGCGCGCTGCGCAGGCGGGGCGGCCCCGGAGCGGGGCCGCAGCGCGCGAACATCAGGCCGCGTTCGCGTCCTCCTGTGGAACTGGCGAGCTCGTGGGGCCGTGCGGGATGGGCGGTTGACAGAACCGCAGTCCCAGCTCCTCGAGCTGTTTCAGTTCATTCTGCGTGAGGTTGGGGTAGCGCTCCCCCATGAATTTTAGCGTATCCTCAAACCACTCGCGCTGTTCTTCGACATCGGCCTCGAGTACGGCGCAGCGGTGGATATGACTGAAGAGTTCGTCTCGTGCTCGGTCAAACAGGGATTTCTGGTGCTTCCGTGCCAAACTCGCCTCCGGGTCCGGGATGACAAGTCTGCCTCTCGGGCCGGGGCAGGCGAGCCCCGGCATGGACAGAACCGATCCGTCCGAAATATAACCGACGCCGACTACGAATGCAAAGGCCGGACCGGGTCGGGAACGGGCGGTGCCACCATCTGACGCGCGGGTCCCGAAAGAGCAGACAGACCCCTCGGGAAGGCTACGTGGCGGGAGCTGGTGGCCCGCTCGTCGCCGGCGAACGGCACCCCTGTCGTGCGGGTGCCGTTGCCACGAACCTGCAGGGAACGGGCGGCATGCCGACGGGTACGGGTCTGGGGTCCGGGGGGCGGACCGCGTTGCAATCGGGCTCCGATACGGAGGGGGGATTGGAAACCGCCAGTGTGGGGGTTGCTGTCGCGTTCCTGGCAGGACTCCTGAGCTTTCTCTCGCCCTGTGTGCTGCCACTCATTCCAAGCTACGCAACGTTTCTCACCGGAATGAGTCTCTCCGAGCTGACCGACGCCGAGCAGCCGAGGGGGCCTGTCCGGCGTGCGCTGCTCGTGCACGGAGGCCTGTTCGTCGCTGGCTTTACGCTCGTTTTCATCGCGCTCGGCGCGTCCGCCACCTACATCGGCGGTCTCCTGTTTTACTACAGCACCTGGATCGAACGGATCGGCGGCGGGTTGCTCGTACTCTTCGGGCTGTTCCTGCTCGGAGTCATCCGGCTGCCGGGGGCGAGCCGGGAGTGGCGCGTGCACCTGGGCAACAAGCCGGCCGGATATGTAGGCACGCTCGTCGTGGGCATTGCGTTCGGCGCCGGGTGGACGCCGTGCGTGGGTCCGGTGCTCGGCGCGATCCTGACGCTGGCGAGCACCATGGACTCGGTGCAGCAGGGGGTCGTGCTTCTGGGCAGCTACTCGGCGGGGCTGGCCGTACCGTTCGTGCTCGCGACGCTCGCGCTCGACAGGTTCCTGGCTGGGTTCCGCAGCTTCCGCCGGTGGCTGCCGTGGGTGAGTCGCGCCAGCGGCGTGCTGCTGATCGTCGTCGGGGTGCTCCTGCTGACGGGATCGTTTACGGTGCTCGCCGGGATGCTGGCGCGCTGGACGCCGGAGTTCCTGTGGGAACGGCTGTGACGGCGAGCGGCGCCGGAGGCCGGACTGCGGCGCCGGACCGTCGGATCCTGAGGATCGCCGTGGGCTATGCGATCGCCGGCGCGGTCGTGCTCGGGCTGGGGTTCTGGGTGGCCGGGCGGGATCCGATTTCGCCAGGCGCGCCGGAAGTGTGGTCGCTCGTTATCTACAATCCCGAGTCGGGCGCCGTCGTTGACCACCCGCTGACACTGATGATCGAAACGCGGGCGCCGCTGGAGCTCGGGGCGCAGGGGTGGGTCGCGGGGCGTCTCCACCCGCACGTGCTGGTGAACGGCGTCGAGCTGATGCCGGCCGCTGCGGACATCGAGGCGTTGGGCGACGGGCGGTATCGCTGGCGGCTGCCCACGGTGTCCCGAGGTACGCACCAGGTACAGGTCGTCTGGTCGGGGCCGGACCACGCGCAGATTCCCGAGGGCGCTTCGGCCCCGATCACCGTGGAAGTTCGCTAGCGACGGCTGGTGAATATGCCGCGCATCGCGTCGCTCCTGGCGAGCGCGACCGAGATGGTGGCGGCGCTCGATCTCGCCGATCAGCTGGTCGGCATTTCGCACGAGTGCGACCACCCTCCCGAGGTGCTGGACCGTCCCCGTCTCAGCCGGCCGTTCTTCGATCCCGCGGGGCTGGACAGCGGCGCCATCGACCGTGCGGTCCGGTCCGCAATGGCGGAGCACGGCGCCGTTTACACAATCGATGCATCGCTCCTGGAGGAGCTCCGGCCGGACGTGATCTTCACGCAAGCGGTGTGCGACGTGTGCGCGGTGCCGACGGCGAGCGTGCACCAGGTCGTTGCCGACACGGGACTCGACGCCCACGTCGTCTCCCTCGACGCCCACACTCTGGCCGGCATCCTGGCGACCATCGTGGCGGTCGGCGAGGCGTGCGGCCAACTGGAAGAGGCGGAGCGCCTGGCCGCCGGGCTCGGCGCGCGCATTCAGGCCGTGCGTGATCGCGTGCGCGAATCCGCCGGGGAAAGGCCGCGCGTGCTGGCGCTGGAATGGCTCGATCCGCCGTTCACCCCGGGGCACTGGGTCCCCGAGATGATCGAGGTGGCTGGTGGCGTGAATCTGGTCGGTGGGCCGGGTGAGCGTTCTCGCGATGCGAGGTGGGAGGAACTCGAGGGGCTCGACCCCGACGTCCTCGTGGTCATGCCGTGCGGGTTTGGTCTGGCAGCCGCGAGG
>DATMSC010000641.1:0-3930 GCA_035565595.1 Longimicrobiales bacterium
GCAATAGACGAGCGACGGCCGGATGGCCTTCAACGTCTCGTAGCCGAGGCCGAGCCGCTCCATGACGCCGGTGCGGAAGTTCTCGACGACGACGTCGGCGCCGGCGATGAGCTTGAGAAACGCATCCCGTCCCGCCGGCGACTTGAGATCGAGCGCGACCGAGCTCTTGTTGCGGTTGATCGTCAGGTAGTAGGTCGAGACGCCGTGGAAGTTCGGATGCAGGAAGCCGCGCGTTTCGTCGCCACCTTCCACGTTCTCGATCTTGATGACGTCGGCGCCCATGTCCGCCAGCATCAGCCCGCAGTAGGGTCCCGCGAGCACGCGCGAGAGGTCGAGGACCGTGATGCCTGAGAGCGGCAGCGGGAGCGGCGCTGTCGTGTCGCTCATGCGTGCCTCGCGGTCTCGCGGCCGGGATGCTGGGTTTCGCGCGTCATCTTGCTGCTCCGATCGCTCTAGCGCTGCTGTGTCCGAACCCGACGGGTTGCTCCGAGTAGGCGGCCTATCGAGCCGCCGGTCAAGACTTGCAGCGCGCGCGAGCGGCTAGCGGAGTCGCACGGATCCGTGCAGCTTTTGTTCCTCCGCCATTTCGCCTTGCAAACAGGCCCCCGACAGACTATGAGAAGCCTCCTCGCAAGCGGGTCGTTCCCGACGCCGCCTGCCGATCCGGCCCCCAGCCGGAAATAGCGCCGGTAGCTCAGCTGGATAGAGCGTCTGACTACGGATCAGAAGGTCGTGGGTTCGAATCCTTCCCGGCGCGCCAATAAAATCAAGAACTTAGACGCCTTACTCCAACCCTCCATAAACCTCTAGGAAACGCATAGGAAACATGGGGCCTCCCACAGGTCGCCCAGCAAAATCTCCAGTCTGACAGACATTGTCTTCGACCATGCGTTCGCGTAACGCGTAGGGAAGCACCACCGATCGAAAGAAGCGATCGACCCGTCGGCGCTCATCAAAGAGTGCGGAGCGTAACGCTGGCGGATGATGCTCCACGTGTGCTGCTGCTACACTCTCTGGCGCTCAGTCTTAGGTTCCGCTGCCGTATTCCGACGTCGACCGGAACTGGTACTGCGTGACCCAGGCGTCCAGGTCTTCGCGCTGATACACCACCTTCGAGCGCTTGCCGGGGCCGAGCTTGAAGTAGGCGGGGCCGGTGCCCTTGAGGCGCATGTCCTGCAACGTGCGCTCCGCCAGCCGCAGATACGCGGCGGCTTCCCCCGTCGTCATGAAGCGCGTGGATGCGGCGCTGCTCATCAGGTGGCTCCTTTGCACACCTTTGAACGTATCAGCCGTGCCTCCACACGCAATCCGTCTTGCGACCCCGTCCACCGCGCACTAGCTTCATCCCATGGATGACCAAGCGATGGCCCGTCTGCAGGGCGAAATCGAATATTCCAAGAAGCACTATCACGACCTCCGGCAACGGATGGCCGCGCACCTCCAGCCCTACACCACCGACCCGAAGGTGCCCGAGCATCTTCTGGCGCACGCGCTGGAGTTCGGTGTGGAGCACACCGTCGATACGCTCACCCGCGACCCTGCCAAATTCGCCTTGGTGTACCCCACGCCCGCCAGCATCGCCGCATCCCGGCCGCGCACCGAGGAGCTGCTCGACCGCCTCGTGGAAGCCGAGCAATCCCTCACCGGCTTCGTCGTTCAGCGCGAGGATGCCCTCGACCAGAAGCAGCCGGGCCGGGAGCGCGTCATGGTGCATGAGGGCAGGGAGTTCACGTTCAACGCCAAGACCGGCGAATGGCGTTATCTCGACAACCCGGACATGGTGTTCACCTACACACCCACCCGCGTTGAAAACACCGCCGCGCCGACGTTCACACCGGATGACGACCCAACCCCCACACCACGGCCGCAGCGCCCGATGCGGCGATGAGCGAGGGGCCACGCGCACTGCCCACCGTCATCTGGCAGGGCCAGACCTACATCATCGACCGGCGCCCCAACCAAATTCGCAACGCCCATGACCTCGGCGATTTCATGGACCTCGACACGTTCGAGCAAAACATCATGCTGGAGGTGCTGAACGCCAAATCCCCGTCAGCGACCAAGCAGGATCTCGCCAACGCCCTCGATGCGATCACGTTCACCGAAGACTATTCCAAGGCGCTGGGCCAGCCCGTACCTACCTCGCTCGCTGAAGAAAAGGCGGCCATCCAAACCCGTCTCGCCACCCTTCGCCAGGTCAAAAGAAGGCGCCGTTAGTCCATCTCCCTGTCAGGGTCTTCTCGTGCTAAGGTGCATATGAGAAAAGGCGAGACCCAATGAACACCCTTGTGCCCGACACCGATCTTGATGAATTGCTCGCCCCATTCGAGCGCCGCCCCGTCCTGCGCGATGCGGCCAACCAAGCGCGCGCCCGGGATCGTCTGGCCTTCGGCCGTGAATTGGCGCGCCTCCAGGGCGCACACCCCAATCCTGTACGCGAGCGTATCGCCGCCCTCGTCGTCGCCGGACAGGCCTCGCCCCGCGAAGCCATGGAGCTCGCCGCCGAAATCGCCCGCAGAGGGCTGTTCACCCGAGGACAGCTTGCCTTCGATGACGGCCGATAATTACCACGACGGCTCCGGCGTTTTGCGGAACCTGATGGGAATTACCGACCCGCGTGAGCTTGCCGAATTCGATCTTCTCGCCGGTGAAATTTATGGCTATGCCGCGCTCGCCTTTGCCGAGCGCCAAACCACCCTTTCCATGGACACATTGTGCGGTGTTCACCGCATCATATTCGGAGAACTCTACCCATGGGCCGGCAAAGCCCGCACCGTTCCCCTGTTCAAGAATAACACCCAATTTGCGCCACCCGAGCGGATACCCGGCTGGCTAGACGCTGTACTGCCCGGCTTTGAATCCGCCCTTCGCCAGCGCCCGATGGACTTTAATCAACTCCTCGCGGAACTCTGGGGACGCATGAATTGGCTGCATCCTTTTCCCGAAGGCAACGGCAGGGCGACGCAGATCTTCATCACAGCGGTGGCCCGCCGCCACGGTCGCGACATTGACTGGAACAAAGTAGCTCGATCCGACGAACTTCACGCTGCACGCGCGTCGATCACGCAGGACTTCGCCCCCTATCGCGCGCTGCTTACCGTCGCCGTGCACCCTTTTCGCAAACGAGAAGACGAACCGCCGCTGTTCCCGGACCGCGGCCGATAAGCGTGGCGCGCGCCCTCAAACCGTAAATCGGTTCCCCGCCACCCCGTTTCAGCCGCGCCTATGGACATGCCGCCATCACCGCACAGCCCGCCAACCTACTCCAACCCTTGCCCGGATAGCGTAGGCATAGATGCCTCGGCTCATCGACCCGTACCATTCTAGGTTGATGTCCTCCCCTTGCGCCCTGTCGTCGGGGTCATGAACCACGGGCGCCGTCGCGACAAGGGTGTCCCCGCCTTCCTCGTCGGCGCGCCTCCTCGTGCAGCCGGGTGATGCCCCTCCCTTGTCCCGCCGGCTCACTCCCGTGGTTCACCCCTTCACCCGACAGGCCGCAGATGGTGCGGTCTCCAACCCCAAAGAAAGAATACGTCATGATCCTTCACACCCGCGCCCCCGAGCCCTACTCGTTCAACTGGTCCTGGGACCAGGTCTTCAACCGGGACTGCAACACCGAGCACTGCGCCCACACGGCCACCGTGGCCAACGTGCTCAAAGAGGCGGGGTACGACGTCCAGGTGCGGGTGCGGGATCCTTACCGCGCCTACATTTCCCGCGTACGGAAGGATGGCGCCGATGTGCTCCCCCGCACCGTGGTGCGCGGCAAACGCGAGGTGCGCGACGGGCTCCCCGCCCACCTGGTCCGCTACCTCGACAACCGGTGCGGCGCGTGAGGGGAGGGGACACCATGAACCATCTAGCGCCACACACAGTCCGCGCCGCCCTGCCGGCGGTGCCGCAACCCGCCGAGCTGCACCTTTACGAGGT
>DATMSC010000642.1:0-3690 GCA_035565595.1 Longimicrobiales bacterium
TCCCCGTGCGTCGGCCGCAGCGCCGTGGACGCTACCCTCAGCAGCGTCGTTTTGCCGCTGCCGTTCGGGCCGAGGACCGACACCACCTCACCGGGAGCGACGCGCACGGACACGCCGCGAAGCGCCCAGCGCAGCCCGAACCGGCGGGCGACGCCCTTCAACTCCAGCGCCGCCGGACCTGCTTGTGCCTCACTCCGCAACGAATGCTCCGGGCCGGTGTCGTAAGTCCCGCCACGGCGAACGCCAGAGACCGCAGCGGCAGCACCACAAAATAACACCACGCTGCGGGTGCTTTCAACGCCGCCAACCGCTTGCGCCACAAACGGTCACCCGATCAGGCACCAGCACATCGCGGCCTCGCGCCCGGCGGATCTGCCAGTTCCGGCGAGCGGAATGGTTCTTGAATCCCGGTGCCCGGAACCCACCATTTCGCGCCGGAGTGACTCTCATGCAAGCTCTCCTATGGATCGGCCTCATCCTGATCGTGCTCTGGGTCGTCGGGTGGCTCGGGTTCCAGCTCGCCGGATTCCTCGTCCACCTGCTCCTCATCATCGGGATCATCCTCGTCATCGTCGGCGCCGTACGGTGGCTCGCGGAGCGGCCATCGTCGGGACCGTGACAGGCGGAGGAGGAGCACCGCAACACAGCGGTTGCCGTCGCTCCGGCCGTCACCCGCCCGGCCGCAGCGCGCCGGCGTAGTACGCGAGCCTGGCCCAGCCGGTGCCGGCGTGCGCCTTTCCCCGGCCGCCGGAGGCACCGGGTGCTCATTGCCACGGAGGCGGGGCGTTTCGTTACACAGATCTCGGCGGCATCCGCCGGTATGGGCACGTGCCTGGCGTACGCGACGCAGGCGTGCCCACACCCCGCCCCAGGCGGCGGCCAGAGCTGGCCGGCGTGGGGTTATGCCAGGTGCTCCGGCTGCCAGCAGCGCAAGGATAGCCGCCGGCCCGGGCGCCCCAGGCGGCAGCCCGCGCCCTTCCCTGCCTCAGCAGGCGGCGCGGCGCTGGCGTGTGCCTCCCCAACCTTTCGACCGGCCTCATGTGGACCAACGGGATTATCGCCGTAACCTACTCACATACAACCGTTTACATGGCCTCTACGTTGCAGGTTACCGGAAGTGGAGGGAGGATGACGGAGGAGCGGCGCAGGCAGGCAGGTCATGGCGCGTGGGATGGGTACGGACCCGGAACGCCGAGGTCCACGACACGAGGAGGGTGAGGAGCCGCAGGTACGGCGCAGGCATCCGGCGGTCCAAACGGAATCGGGCGGCGTGCCGCCTCCGCGGGTGAAGCGCCCCGGGTGGGAAAGGCGACGGCCGGAGACCCGGCGGCGCCGGCCGGGGCGGTACTATCGGAGGAAGTGAGGGAAATGCCCCCGGCAGGACTCGAACCTGCGACGGACGCGGTTTAGGAAACCGCCGCTCTATCCACCTGAGCTACGGGGGCCCAGCTCTCTAATATAAGCAATATTCCAACTGACGTGAAGTTGAGGTCCGTGTGGCGACACTGCCCCGCCACTCACCGCCTCTCCGGCCCCTCCACCCCCGCCAGATACCCCGCCACCACCGCCGCCAGCACCGCCTCCAACCGGTCGGCGCTTGCCGTTCGTTCGGCAACCCCGCGCGTGCCCGATTCCCGGAGCGCGCGTGCAAGCTCCTCGAGCCGCTCGGCGATGTCGAGCGCGACGGGTTCCGCGACGATTTCGTTTTCGATGTCGGAATCTGCCGTATCGGAATCTACCGTATCGGAATCAACTGCATTTGCATCCGTCCCCCCCGCCGTTTCCGGAAGCTCGTCGGGCTGGATGAGCGCAGCCTCCAGGCCGTCGCTGTCAGCCACGGCGGATTCGAGGGTGTCAGCGCCGTCCGCCTCGTCCACAACGTGAACCGGAATCTCTGGTTCGGCTACGTGCGCTTCGTCGGTCGCCGCGACCACCTCGCCCGCGCCCCACTCCTCCGCTGCCTGCGCCTCGCCGGCCTCGTCGTCCTCCGGCACGAGCCCTTCAACCGGGCTGACGTCGAGCTCTTCGCTTCCGATTTCGACGGCAACCACCAGGCCGGGTATATCCGCTGGTTCCGCCGCCTCGTCGGCGTCGACGCCCTGCGCCGCCTCCGGGTCCGCCGCAGCAACCTCGTCCGCGACCAATCCTTCGACCGGCGCGCCGTCGCCTTCCTCGCCAACGTCGAGCGATACGTCAAAGCCGGCATCGTGCTCCGGCTCAGGCGGCGCTACACCCTCGACGGGGATCTCGCCGATGATCTCTGCCGAGAGCTCCATTTCTGCCGCCACTCCGATGCCGCCCACCAGATCTTCTGCCGGAGCAAGGCTCCCGTCGGCGCCGTCCAGCTCCACTGAGATCTCGATTGCGGCTTCGTCCGCCGGCACTTCGCCCACGGCTTCCTCGCCGGTTGCGGCATCGATGACGTCGATCGAGAACTCGTTGTCCGCCCCGACGTCTCCCGTACCGTCGTCGGCGCTGGCGTCCGCCGGGGCCACGGTCAGCGGCCCGAGCTCGCCCCAGCCGAGAGTGTCGGCCTCTCCGGCCGCTGCATCCGGCAGCGCTCCACCGGCCGCCTCCGTGTCGACGAAGCCTCCCGCTTCCGGCAGCGCTTCCACAGCCGCGTCGACTGACTCTCTGCCCTCACCCTCGACGCTCGCCAGCGCCTCCGGTTCCGGTGAAGCGGTTTCGGTTTCGTCTCCCGTGTCGTCGGGCAGGATCAGCCACTCGCCGTCTTCGTCCCCACCGAACACGAACACGGCCTCGTCGCCCGCAACCGCCGGCTCGGAAGTAGCCTCAACGGCACCCTGGTCCTGCGGGCGAGCGTCAGTGGTGTCAGGTTCTGCCGGCGAGGTGGGCCGGCTAACGACCGGGGCGGGCCACCCGGAAGACCGGGGCAGCTCGATCCCCGGAGTTCGCGGGGTGGTACGGGAGAGGACGGGCGGCCGGAGCGTGGTCGGGGCGTTCGGCTCCGCGGTACGGATGTCGTCGCGCAACGGTCGACTCCTGTCGTCGGCTGGGTGTCACAGAGGTTTCCGACATAGTAGCCGGGCGCCGCGGCAACGGAAAGGGAGCCGCGCGCCCTGGACGACAGCCCCCTGCCCAACCCGGTTCACCTCACGGCACGTATACGTACGCCCCCATGGAGAACCTCACGTTGCTGACGTCGTCCGCCAGCGTCTGCCGCAGTCGATCGCGCGAGAGGCCGTCGAGCGCGAAATCGCCATCTTCGAAAGGCAGCGACGCGCGATGATTGATGGCTTCCACGCGCAGCATGACGGAAGGCCACACGGCCATGTCGGCACCGGCGCCCCACGCCATCGTCCGCCTGCGCCGGACGCCGTGGCCCGTGAACAGGCCGTCGATGTCCCCGGTCTCCCGCAGGCGATAGTTTGCCGTGCCAATGCCGACCGTGACGTACGGGGCGAAGCCCTGAGAGCGTGGGACGAAGGGCCAGACGCTCACGGCCACGTCGTACGTCGTGAGCTGCACCTGTCCCAGCTCGTGGTTGCGCGTGTCGATCCCGAGCTCGGCCGTCTGGCGCCAGGCTTCCGACACGATGCTGCCTCCCCCGTAGGTCACGTGGCCGCGGAGTGCGACGTGCGGCGTGGCGAACCACTCCCCCTGGGCGCTCCCGCCAGTGATCTCCGTGACGGCCACGATCTGCCGGGCAAGGATTGATGCGTCGCCGAC
>DATMSC010000643.1:0-2894 GCA_035565595.1 Longimicrobiales bacterium
CCGACCGCCGCCACCCCGCCCGCCTCGCCCGAGCAGGAGCCGCAGCACGATGAGCACGACGATCGCGATGAAGATGATCGTGGTGATCGGGATGCGCACCGGCCGTTCCGTCGGCTTAGGTGTCCCGGCCGCGTCTCCCGAGAGCTGGAATCCGAACCGCTCGGCGTACTCGGCGGCGAGGGCAATGACGCCCGCGCGGATTCCGGTGGCGTAGTCGCCCGCCTGGAAGGCAGGGATCACGTAGCGGTCGGCGATGCTCCCGGCTTCCGCCGCAGTAATGAACGTGTTGGTGCCGATCCCGGTTTCGATCCTGAGGTATCCACGTCCGTCGGGAGAGGTCTCACGCGGCACGACGAGGAAGACGAGACCGGTGTTCCGTGCCGGGTCGCCGGGCTCGCCGGCCTGGCCAATCCGCCATTCGCGGCCGATCTGGAGCGCCACCTCCGATGCGGGGCGCCCTTCCAGCGAGCGGAGCGTCACCACGACGATCTCGCCACCGGACTTCTGGCGCACCTCCTGGATGATCGCGTCGATGGCGGCCTCGTCGGCGGGACTCAGGACATCCGCGAAATCGTTGACGTAGCCGACAGGGGCGGGAATGCTGAGCTGGCGCGCGACGACGGTCGGCGCGCCGGCCAGCCCGGCAGCGATCAGGAGGGCAAGGCCGAGTGCGACGGCGGTGAAGTGTCTCGTCATGCTCGTGTCGTCCCCCGGCCCCTCCTTCGTGGTACGGCCGGATACACCGTTCGTGCCGTACCGTTCACGAACCCGGCGCGTGGCAGGTTGTCCGGGAAGCGCTGCTTTTCACCACGTTCTCCGATATCGCCTCGCCGGAGCTTGACGCTTTCCGGAGCCTTCGTCTACGTTCCGGCGGTACCGACCGGCGATCGCCGGGACGTCCCCTGCCCCGTTGTCGACCATGCGGCGTCGCACGGTCCGCGTCGCTGCGGGCGAGTTCCGCCGAGGATGAGTCACCTGAGGCCCACACTCCTGCTCACGCGCGATTTTCCGCCCATGGGCGGCGGCGTCTCCCGCTGGATGGCGGAGTTCGCGCGCTTCGCCGAACCCGGCTCGCTCATCGTGTCCACGGGGCGGATGGAAGGGTCGGACCCGGTGGATGGCAGGTTTCCCCAACGGATCGATCGGGTGCCTGTGCACGTGGACCGCCTGCGCACGACACTGGGGGTTTGGCGCTGGACCCGGCGGGTGCGGGCGCTCACCGTCGCCAACGACGTCCCCTTCATATGGTGCGCGCACGTGAAGCCGGCCGGTTATCCGGCCCGCAGCATTCTCGACCGCCACGGCGTGCCGTACGGCATGATCTTCCACGGTACCGAGCTCCTCCTGCTGAAGGAGAAGATCTCCCGGTCCGGATGGAAGCTCCGCACGGCGACGCGGCTGATCGGCGGCGCGTCCGCTCTCGTCGCGAACAGCCGTTACACCGCGGGGCTCGTCCGGGAAGTGCTGGACATGCTCGGGCTCCCGGAACGTGGCGACGAGGTCCACGTCATTCCGCTCGGCACCGACCCGGCCATGTTCCGGCCGGGGCTGGATACGACCGAGGTGCGAGCACGCTACGGCCTCGACGGCGAGGGCGTGTGGCTCATGACCGTTGCGCGGCTCGTCGCCCACAAGGGGATCGACACCGTGCTCCGTGCGCTGGCGCTGCTCCGCCACGAGCACCCGAACATCAGGTACGCCGTCATCGGCGAAGGTCAGCGGCGTGCCGCCTTCGAGGCGCTCGCCCGTGAGCTGGGTGTAGCCGACACCGTCCACTTCGCCGGCTTCGTCCCCGACGACGACCTCCCCGCCGTACTCGACTGCGCCGACATCTACGTGCACGTGCCTCGCCGGGTGGAGGGGATGGTCGAGGGATTCGGGATCGTGATCTCCGAGGCGTCGGCATCCGGACTTCCGGTGATCACGGGGAACGATGGCGGGATGCCCGACGCCGTACGTGACGGCGAAACCGGGATCGTGCTGCAGGACACCGAGCCGGAGACCGTGGCCCGCGCCATCGCCGGGCTCGTCCGCGACGAGACGCACCGGCGCCGCCTCGGTGAAGCCGGTCGGCGCGCGGTGGAGACGTACTTCAACTGGGAGCGGGTGACCGCCGACCTCCGACGGATCCAGCGCGAGGCGATGGCCCGGCAGGGGCGGTGACGCTGCCGGACGATCGACCGCTGCGCCTGCTGTTCGCCATCCAGGAGGGCGGTGGCAACGGCGCCGCTTACTCCTCCCTCCACCTCGCCATTGGCCTGGCGCGCCGGGGCGTGCACGTCCGGTTCGTGTGCCGGGCAGGGTCTGAGGTGGAAGCACTCGCGCGCGACGGCGGCCTGGAAACACACCCTTTCGAGTTCAGGAAGTGCCGCCGGGAGAACGCTGCAGCGCTGGCCGCGCTCATGGCCCGCCACCCGGTGGATCTGGCGAGCAGCCAGAGCTCGAAGGACCGGAACGCGCTGACCTGGCTCGCGCTGACCCGGCGGCTGCAGGTGCCGTACACGGTGACCCGGCGCCAGATGCCGCACAGCAGCCCCATCGACGTCTGGCTGACGGGGCGTCTCGCGGCCCGCACCATCGCCGTGAGCCGCGGCGTCGCCGACGCTCTGATTCGCCGGGGAGCGCCTCGGTAGAAGGTGGTGGTCATTCCCAACGGGCTGATCACCGCGCGGGTCGACCGGCCCGTCGATCCGGCGGAGGTGCGGGGCTGGCGCGAGCGCATCGGCTGGACGCCGGACCGGCCGACGCTCGGGATCGTTTCCCGCCCCAAGGACCAGCACGTGGTCATGGAAGCGCTGCGCCGGGTCCGGACGCCGGTCCGGCTCGTCATGGCCGGGATCCCCGCCGACCACCACCTCAACCAGTTGGCCGCCAGCGTTCCGGAGCCACACGCA
>DATMSC010000644.1:0-6117 GCA_035565595.1 Longimicrobiales bacterium
CTGTAGCTGACGGGGAACCGCCGTTGGGGTACAACTGGCTGGAGGAGGAAGGCGCGGAAATCGGGCTGTAGCTGACGGGGAACCGCCGTTGGGGTACAACGGCTCGCGGCCCGGTTGCACCGCGTCAATGGCTGTAGCTGACGGGGAACCGCCGTTGGGGTACAACGAATGCGTGAGCCCGGCACTCGCGAACTTCGCTGTAGCTGACGGGGAACCGCCGTTGGGGTACAACTTACCGTCGGGAAACTGCCGTCTCGTACGCGCTGTAGCTGACGGGGAACCGCCGTTGGGGTACAACGTTATTTCGCGGGAACCGGCTCCCGCCCGTCAGTAAAGCCCGATGCCGTCGGTATTTCCCGGAGGCCGGACTGCGTCCGGAGATGCGACCTGATCGCGAGAAAAACGGTCACAGGAGGGTGAGTTGCGCGGGCGGCTGCTCCGGTTTTTCTCGCTTCCGCGCATTGTACACCTCCATCTTTCCGAACTGGTGGTCGGTCACGTGGAGTAGCCGCACATGGCCGCCGGGCGGGAGGGCTGCACGGATCCTCCGGCGGTGGCCCTTGCTCGCATCCTCGTTCGGAAAGTAGCGAGCGTACACCGAGAACTGGATCATCATGAATCCTTCTTGGAGGAGCTTCTTCCTGAACCGAGCGTAGTTCCTTCGGTCGGACACCGTGACGACCGGCAGGTCAAACATCGCGAAGAGCCACATTCCCTCGTATTCGGATAACGGTAGACGACGCTGCCTCATCGATCTCCGGTTCTTATTCTCGCCCCCACAGCTCCGGGATGGAGAGCTTTTCGGCCGTTCCCTCGAACACCTTGACGAGCGACGTCGCCATTCGTGCCGCGATGTCGAAGATCATTCGTTGTGAGTTGCCGAACCTGAACTTTCCCATTAGCGGCTCGATGATCGCGCGTTTCTGCTGAGGCCCCAATTCGGCGTCCGCCAGCGTGTTCGCGTCGGCTCGCAATGCGATGTGGTAGTCGACGAGGGGCCGCAATGGCTCCATCAGGTCGTCGGCCAGGCAGAACGGGTTGTAGCGATTGTGGTGGTGAAGTCCGAGTGACGGGTGGAGCCCCGCGGCGCAAATCGCCCTCGAGACAATGCCGCGCAGGATAGCGTAGCCGTAGTTGAGCCGGCGGTTGAGCCCGTCAGTGGCGTCCGGGTTCCTGCGGAAATCTGGGATCGTGAATACATGTGGCCAGTAACGCCTTGCCGCCTGCCCTTCGATATTCGTCGTGTCGCCCGAGCGGACCTTTCTGGCAAGGTCGCGGAGTCCGCAATCCGTCCCTCGGATCCGCTCGAGGACCTTTGCCTGGTTCCGGACCTTCGCTACGACGATCTGTTTCCAGATCCTTTTTCTCGCGGGGAGGGTCGCCGTCGCCTGCCTGCGGAACCGTTCGGCCTGGACGTAGTTGCCGGCGAGCGGAAGGAGCATCGCGATTGGCATGCGTCGGGAGTCGGAGACGACGAGCGAAACGTTGTGTTCCGCGAGCAACGCGAGGACTGCGCCAGTGAGCGTCGCCTGGGGAGCAATGGCGACGGCTCCGAGCTCCCCAGGCGGTACCGTGATCGGCGACTGCCCGCCCGTCTCGATCGTGAGCAGCCGCCCCCGTACCCGCACCGTCGCCTGAGTCTCAGCCAGATCGATCAGCCTGTCAGTCATTTGCGTAGGACACATTCCCAAGGAGATCTATCGCGACCTTTCGGCAATGCCGCCGTCCCAAGATGTTTATCACAGGCTCGATACGCACCTTTCCTTGGCGAGCTTGGTTGAGAGGTCTGATCCGTACTCGGGCAAGGTCGTCGGTCATCCAGATGCTCTCCACGACGTACAACCCGCGCGTGCCGTCCGGCTCGTCCAATTCGATCACGTCGCCGCCGGGGTTGCCGACCAGCGAGAAGAGGAATCGGCTCCCGGGCACGTACTCGCGGTTCACGACCGGTACGTCCTTCCTGATCCGGTCGTAGGCATCGAGCATCGAGACGACACGTCCCTCCCAACGCGTCCTACCTCTTGCGTCGGTCAGCTCGAACACCTCTAGATGATGGTTCCCGCTCGTCTGCACGAATCGTTGGCGATCCTGGTTGCCAATCGGCGTGACGGTCACCCTGTCCCGGATCCGGGCCTTCCGGATTGGAACCGTCTTGCCGTTTCGGCGGACGAACCGCGGGAGCCGGCTCTCGTCCTTGAAGACGTCCTTCGGTTCCCCGCCACCAAGCGCGTCGGTCACCAGCCGGCGCACGGTCGGATCGACGATTTTCGCAACCATCGAGGGCGATAGATCGGCGAGGCGTTTCGTGTAGTAAACGTGGCGTCCCTCAGGCGACTTGACGCCTTCCTCCGTCCGGGGGCTGTAGAAGGTCTCTGCGTGCAGTGGGCCGCGTACCCGGCGCTCCACCCGCGGCGAGACGACCAGGCCAGAGATTGTCGCCTGGACCTCTTCGAGGAACGTCGGCCACGGCGGCTCCGGGTCGCCATACAGCCGCCCTTTGCGGAGGAGTTGGTTCCTCGACGCAGTCGAGAGCAATTGCACGGTTCGCTGGCTCGTGAGCGCGATGGCGATCGCGTCCACGGCGTGGTGGCGATGGTCGTCCCGCGTCTTCTCGCCCCCGTCGTTCAGGATCGACCCCAATTGCAGCCAGTTCCGGACGTGGGCCGTTGTTTGACCGGTCACGACCGTGATCCGCCGCTTCCCCGCAGGGTCCACGCCGTCCGTCGTGCCGCCGTAAAGGAGAGAGAGGTACCGCAGGGCGAGGCGGGAGGCGTAACGGGTGTCGTTGAGCTGCCGTGACGAGAAGTCCGCCAGCCACTGATTGAGCTCATCGCCGTGGAGTTGGAAGCGAAAGAGCTTCTCCCCAGCCAGGCGACTCTTGAAGTTGCGGACGCGCTCGAGGATGTAGTTCCAGCGGGGCGTGTCGCCGTACGCCTCGAACGGCGTCCGGCCCCGCTTCACGTTTCGGTTCTCCTCAGCGAAGCACAGTGTCCTGTTTGCGAAGGAGTTGTCGAGCGACATGTGGAACGGAACAATGTGCTCCACGTCCACTTGCGGCTCCGGCCCGAAGAGCGCAGCCATGCTGAATTTTTTGCCCGTGTACGGGCAGGTGAACTCGCACTCCTTGGCGAGGAGAAGGCGTTCGATATCTTGCCGGGTGGGTTCTTCCCCTTGCCGGAATTCGCGGATCTCCTCCGCCGCAGCCTTGCGGATCGCCTCCTGCTTGCGGTTCTCCGACTGAAGGCGCTTGCGCTCGTCCTTGCCGCGTCGTAGGTCTCGCGCAAGCTCGATGTGGATTCTGGCCGGGCGGCCGTACCGCGAAATGATCGCGTTGGTGACCCTGCGGAGTTCGGTGAGGGTGCGCGTGACCGCGGGGTTGCGCAGGTCGGGGAGGACCTCCTTGACTGGCGGGAGGACGTCGCGTGCCCGGCCGACGAGCCGGTTATCCGGGTATGCGCGCTCGATCGCGAGCTGGGTGGTAAGGCCCTCCTCGAGATGAGGGAGGAGCTTCACCAGCGCCCTGCGGGAGAAGCGGCAGTGGCCGTCCGGGAGGCGAGAGTTGGCAAACTCGCGTGCTTTCTCGGCATCTAGCCCCCAAACTTCGCGCCCGCGGCGCTCTATCGTCTCGGCCTTATGAATACTCAGGAGATCGTCGACGATCGCATTCCGCGTGTCGTGGCCGAACTCCCACCACCGGCTACCGAACACTTTCGCCAGGATCGCGTTGGTCTCATTGCCGCGGAGCCGTTTCTCGCCGCCGCGCTCGATGTTGAAGGTGACGTCGGGCATCCTGAGCAGCCGGCGGATCCGGTCGAACGTCACTTCCTTCTTCTTGTCGAGCTCAGCAATCAATACCTGGCGCTGCTCGGGGGTCAGCTCGAATTCAACGCCGGACTCGTTCCTGATGCGGAGGTTGTTTACCGATTGGAGCATACGGAACCGCTGGGCGACGAGGAGTGCCCATGGAGCCCGGCGGCGCTTTGGCTCGAGCTCGCAGCGGCCGATCTTGTCGCTCTGCGATTTGAGCGGACGCTGATGAAAAATCAGGTGATGGATCCGCTTCTTGAGCTCCGGCGTAAGGAGCGACGGTTGGAAGCGCTGCTGGCTCGCCCAGATCGCCTCGAACTCGTCGATTAGCATCGCGCGTGCGGTGTAGCGGGAGCGGATCCGCTGCTGGTGCGGGTCGATCCGTGAAAGGTGCTCCCCGAGCGTCCGCGAGCCGGTTCGGGCCATGTCATCGCGGATCTGGCTGATCCCGGAGTGAACAATGCCCTCGTCGTCCTCGCGGCGCGGTGAGCGGCGATTGCTCAGGAAGCCACGGCGCTGCGCTAGGTGGTAGAGGGCGCGGCCCAGTTCGTGGGGTTCGAGTGGGTGGTCGAGCGCCGCGGCGCGCAGGACGTACGGAAGTTTGTCGGCTGCACCGCGGACACCGATCTTTTGCGCCAATCGGTCGAGGCGGTCGCTTCTGCAAACCTCCTCGTCGAGGCGTAGAATGCTCTGATGGCGCCCGGCGGACGTCGACGGGTCGAGGCCGGGATAGGTAGGCAGGAGTCCCGCGTTGCGAAGTGCGTTGAAGACGGTCCGGAGGCGGCGCGCCCGGCGCTCGGTCTGGCGTCGCGCGAGCCGCGCGTCGCGCCGTCCTTTCGCTCGCGATTCCTCCCGCCCGGCTGCCATGTCACCTTCCATTCCGGCCTGGAAGATTCGCACACCGGCCGCGATAAGCGCATCAGGTCGCAAGGAGTCGCCTTCTTCTCTGGCAGAAAGTAGCGCCCAGCCAATGGAGGCTGCGCCCAGATCCAGTCCGAGAATGGTAAGTCGCTCGCTCATAGCGGACTCCTTGACGGATGGATGGTGGCAGGTTATGTTGCCTCGCGTGTACCCCAACGGCGATTTCCCGGAGTTATAGTAAGTGGGCAATCGCCTACGCAGGGCTAGGCTTCGTTTCGACGAGGCTAACCCGCCCGCCTCCCAGTGGGGCGGGCATTTTTTTTTGGTTCGACTCGGTGGAAACGGCACGCGATGAGAATCGCCGAGATCCGGTCAATTCTGCCCCGGTATTGACTCCGCGCCAAGCGATGTCCCTCCCCCAAAGTTGATCCAAGCGGGCCTGAACGCTCCCGGATTTTCTCATTTCGAATGACTCTGTGTCGCTGGGGGTTGGATGGTAACCACCAGGCCCCGGTTCGAGATCGCAGATTCTTCGAAACTCCAGGCTCGGGGCAGCATTCGCTTCCATCGTGCGTACGTCGTGTTTTCCCTCTGCGTGTGGGAATCGCGACAAGTCGGGCGGATGCGTGGCGACGTCGCCCCTGAATCGAAATGACTGGGGCGAGAAGATAACAGCGCCCGCTGACAGCGGCGTGCCGGACCGGTTTTCAGCTATTCAGCCATTCGGTGGGGGTGAATTTACCGCGGCGGCCAGAGGGTGACAATAGCGGGAATGAAGCGAGCCGCCTGTTCTCCGCGCACCTTGCGTCGACCGCTCCCTGGTGTCACCGTCCATGTAGGCGAGGTCCTGCCACCACCGCGTGGTGCCCCGGCGCCCTCCCGTCGCGCTCGACCTTAGCTCCCTGATGCCATGAACGACGCCGTTGCCAAGGTCGACCTCTTCCGCCGCCTGGGGTACGGCGGGGCGTTCGACCTCCTCGAGGAGGTGCTCGAGGAGGCAGGGCTCTCCCGCCGGACCAGGCCGAACATCTCCACCGCCAAGGTGGAAGCCGTGCGCGCGGTACTCGCCGAGCACTTCGTGATCGTCTGCGGCCGGGGCGACTGCCAGGCCGAGATCTCGGAGTTGGGCGACGACCGTCTTCCGGTGCCGGCGTCTTCCCGGGACGAATGCGCCGTCTGCGGCGGCTCGGCCAACGCGCGGGCGGTCGATGAGCTGGTCAGCGCCATGAAGCGGGCAGGGTACTCCCGCCTCTGTGTGGTGGGAGGCTCCCCCAACGCGCGCTCCGAGCTGGAGCGCCTCGTCGCCGGCCGGATCGAGCTCCGCCTCGTCGACGGTGCGATTGCCCGCGCGGTGCAACAGGCCCAGGCCGACCTCGCCTGGGCCGACCGCGTCGCTCTCTGGGGCGGCACCATCCTCGCCCACAAGGTCTCCCGCCTCTACGACGGACC
>DATMSC010000645.1:0-4657 GCA_035565595.1 Longimicrobiales bacterium
ATATTGCCCTAGCCCATTCAACCCGGCGGACTCGGAAGTGCCGTCCCCGTGCTGTCGCGCGCCACTCGCGCTCGACCTGACCGGGCGGCCGCGGTCCGCGTGCTACCCTGCAGGCTCGCAGCAGACAAGAGCCACGACAACCCGGCAACGGCAACGACGCCGCCCACCGGTAGTGCAGTCGCACCGCCCGACGCGGAGCCATGCGCCAGCGCGCCCGCGTCGACCACGGCCGACGCGCGGGTTCACGTTTGGATGGCGGCGGACACCTGGAGTACGCAGTTCATGCGGTATGGAAGTATGCTGATCGTGGGTTCCGTGGCCGTCGCCAGCGCACTGGCCACGGCGGTTGCCATTCGTCCGGAGGCGGTTTCGGAGGATACCCCTCCCATGGATCGCTTGCTCGATGAGATTGGCCCACTCGACCTGGAGCGGGTCGCGCTCGAGGAGGAGGAAGAGGAGCCGGAGATCATCAATCCCGAGTGGGATCTGCCCGCGACGCGGAACGACCGCGTCGACTTCTGGATCGATTTCCTGCGTGGCCCGAACAGCGAGCACACCCGCCTCTGGCTCGAGCGTTCCGGCCGCTACATCCCCATGATTCGGGCGGAGCTGCGCTCGCGGGGCATGCCCGAGGACCTCATTTATCTCGCCATGATCGAGAGCGGCTTCTCGCCACGCGCGGTGTCCAGCGCGTCCGCAGTGGGGCTGTGGCAGTTCATTGCGGCGACCGGCCAGCGATACGGGCTTCGGATCACCCAACACGTGGACGAGCGGCGCGATCCGGTGAAGGCAACGCGAGCGGCGCTGGACTATCTCCAGGATCTCCACCAGCGCTTCGGGAGCTGGTACCTGGCGGCAGCGGCGTACAACAGCGGTGAAAATCGCGTGGACAGGATCCTGCGCCAGCGCGCAGGCGGCCGCCGCGGCGATGACGCTCTCTTCTGGCGGATCGCGCCATACCTGCCGCGTGAGACCCGGGACTACGTGCCGCTCATGCTGGCGGCAGGATTCATCGCGAAGAATCCGGAGGAATACGGCTTCACCGACCTCGAGTATCACGATCCGCTGCGTTACGACGAGGTCGAGGTGCCCGGATCGACGTCGCTGGGCCTGGTCGCAAGCGCCGCAGAGACCGACGAAGAGGCGATTCGGGAGCTGAACCCGCATCTGGTGCGCGGCGCGACGCCGCCCGGGGGATCTTATTCGGTTCGTGTACCTCGAGGCGCCGCGGAGCTGTACGCCGCGAATATCGACCGCGTTCTCGAAGAGGAACGCGAGCGGCTCGCGCTCGTCGCCGCGGCCAGCATTACCCACATCGTCCGGCGAGGAGAGACGCTCAGCCACATCGCCCGGCGATACGGCGTGAGCGTGCAGAGCATTCAGCGGGAGAACAACGTCACGAATCCGCGTCGCATCCAGATCGGCCAGCGGCTCCAGATTCCGGGCGCCGGCGATGCCGCGCATCAGCCCGCCGAGGTAGCCTGGCACGAGTACCGGGTGCGCCGGGGTGACTCGCTGTGGGCCATAGCGAGGCGGTACGGCGTCACCGTCAAGGAGCTCCAGAGCTGGAACAATCTCGGGTCGCGCAGCCTCATCCGTCCGGGCCAGGTGCTGCGCATTCAGGCGTGATGGACGGCAGACCCGACGACCTGAACGGAACACAGCCGTTGGCGTAGCTCCTGCATGGAGTTAGCCGTCGTGGTGGGGGGACCGGACCGGCGGGCAGACAGACGCCGCGCACGCGCGATCGCGTCAAACCGCCGCCGCCGCGCACTGCGTGCACGGGGCGGCGGGCTCGACGGACAGCCCGTGCCTCGACATGCAGCCGGGCCCCGCCACGGGATGCCAGCGTTGGGCTGGCATCGGCGGACACCGACGCGGGAGCGCCCCATGCACTGGGTGAAGGTAACCAGGCCACAGTACGAGCAGTCCCGGCGCTACCATGGTCAGGCCGGGGAGGTCGTCGGGCGGTGGGGCCCCGAGAACAGCGCCGACGGGCGTGAGGGCTACCTCGTCGAGTTCGCCGATGGCGAGATCATCGGCGTGACCGAAGAAGAGGTCGAGTCGATTGGTCCGCCGTATCCCGACGAGACCGAATGAGCGACTGCGGGGTCCCACAACGCGCAGCCTCTAGCGGTCTGCGGGCGCCGCTTCCCAGTCGCCGGAGCGCCCGCCTGTCTTCCGCAGCAGGCGCACGCCTTCGATCCGCATCGAGCGGTCGAGCGCCTTGAGCATATCGTAAGCGGCGAGCAGCGCTACCGTCACCGCCGTCAACGCTTCCATCTCGACTCCCGTCTGGCCGGCGACCCTTGCGGTGGCGACCGCGCGAATGCCCGGCGGGTCATCGGCCAGCTCCAGCTCCACGTCGACGCTCGACAGCGGGAGCGAATGGCACAGCGGAATCAGCTCTGCCGTCCGCTTCGCGGCCTGTATCCCGGCGATCTGCGCCACGACGAGAGGGTCACCTTTGGGCGTTCTTCCCTGCCTGAGCGCTTGCAACGTGGCGGGCTGCACGGTCAGACGTCCCTCGGCGACGGCGGTCCGCCGGGTGACTTCCTTCTGACCCACGTCCACCATGCGCGGGCGTCCCTCTTCGTCAATGTGCGTGAGTGGGTTACGGGCCATGATCCGGGCGTCCTGGAGAATACGGTGTCTGCGGCCAGTGAGTATCCACCCGCCCTCACCCGGTGAGTTAGCGTCCGCGCACGAGTGCGTCGTGCACACGTGCAAGCAACCACGCGAGCGTGAGCTGCGGGTTCACGTTCGTGCGGCCCATCCGGATCGCTTCGTCGATGTGTGCCAGGGCGATTGCGCCGCCACGACCGGCTGCCGGGCACCGCCGCGAAATCGCCGCGATGGCCCGGGCTGCATCCGCGTTGAATAGCGCGGTTTCCGCACCGGCAGCGAACGCCGTCAGGTCCCGGACCCAGAGCGACAGGAATCCCAGGGCATCGGCGAAAGAGCCGCGGGCGCCCGTCGGAGCGAGTCGGTGGGCAGCGGCGTAACGATCGCGCGGTGAAGAGGATACGGCCGCTTCGAGCCACGCCCTCGCCTGCCGCCTGAGCGATTCGAGCGGTCCCGCGCCATCGGAAGAGGGCAGGAAACCGAGCGCCATTCCGATGGATCCGTTGGCCAGTCGCGCGACGGCGCGCGCGACACCGGGGTCGGCGCCCACTTCATCGACGAGGAAACGTTCGACCACCGAATCGGGGAGCGGGCGCAGTCGAACCGGTAAAAGGCGCGACCGCACGGTCGGGAGCAGCGAATCCGGCGAGGTCGCGGTCAGGATGAGCGTGGTTGCGGGCGGCGGTTCTTCGAGGAGTTTCAGAAGTGCGTTCGCCGCTTCGGGGCTCGCCTCCTGGGGAACGAGATATTCGGCGTCACCGATGAGAAACACCTTGTGCGAACCGGCGGCCGGCCTCGCAAGCGCGTATTGCCGGAGCACCTGGATCTGCGCCAGGTAGATGCCCACCGCCTCACCGGGAACGTGTGGGCGGTACGGGTCCTGGCGGCGACTCGCGAGCTCCGCGGCACGAGCCTCTTCCAGCGCATCGCCCAACTTCTCCGCGCGGGTTCCGGATTTCGGGCGAGGCAAGGGGAAGAACCAGTGAAGGTCGGGATGCTCGAGGCGAATGGCGGCGCGACACGCCTGACACTGGCCGCACGGTTCGGGGTCGCGTGGCGCCGCACACAGCAGCCGTTGTGCCAGCCAGAGGCCGAGTCGCTGGCGCCCGATGCCGGGAGGGCCGTAGATGAGCAGGGATCCGGGGAGGTCTCCGCGATCGGCGGCCCGCGCCAGCGCCCGGCGCGCGTCCTCGTGGCCAATGAGCGGACGGAGCCCGATCACGGCTCCGCCCGGAGCTGGAGCCAGCTCAGCGGATCGACGGGGAGCGGCGCGCCGCCCGGACCTGGCGCGTGGACACGGAACTCGATGTGCGGGCCCTCCGCGGTCCTTTCGCCGCCCACCGTGCCGAGCACCTGTCCCCCCTGCACGAACTGCCCTTCCGCCACCGCGATCGACGCGAGGTGGAGGTAGAGCGTGTAGTAGCCGTCGCCATGGTCCAGAACGACGGACGGGCCGTACCCCTCCAGCGGCGCCGCCATAACCACCGTGCCGGATCCGACCGCGGATACCGGTGTTCCGACCGGCGCGCCGATGCCGATGCCATTCCACCGCAACCGTACGCCGTTGGGCCGGACTTCCGTGCCGAAGCGATAGAGGAGCTGGCCTTCCACCGGCCAGCGGAGCGCACCGAGGTCGCTGGTGGAGATGCTGCCGGGTGCAGCGGCGGGGGCGCCCGCAACCGCCGCGCGCCGCTCCGCTTCCAGGCGGCGCTGTTCCAGCTCGTCGATCAGGCTGCTGATACGTGCCTCGTCGCGGGCAAGCTGCTCCAGGCGGTCGGCCAGCGCGCGCTCCTGCTGCCTCGCCGCCTCGATCACCTGGGCCTGTTCCGTCTCGATCTGCCTCAATTGTGCGTCTTCAGCCGCTTTCTCGGCCGCCAGCCGCTGCAGCAGACTCAGGTGATCGGTCAGGAGCTGTTCCTGGCGTGCCAGGTCGCGCTCCAGAGTCACTACGTCATCGACGAGGGTGCGGTCGTACGCCGCGATGAGCTGGAGGTATTTGTAACGGTTGAGCAGGTCGGTGAAGCTCTGTGCG
>DATMSC010000646.1:0-6312 GCA_035565595.1 Longimicrobiales bacterium
CGGATGGCAACGGGATCGAGCTGGCACAGACCGTGACCGATGACGGCGGTGAGTTCCGGTTCAGCGCTGATTTCACGGCGGACGGTATCTACTTCGTAGCCACGCGCTACGACAACGTCATCTACGTCGGCATTCCATTCCATCCGCCGGGCCCGCCTGAAGGCGAATACGTCGTGCTGGTCGGGGATCCTTCCATGGGACTGCAGCTGGGCGGTCCGCTCCCCGAAGAAGCGATGCTCCCCGACAGACCGGCCGACCTGCCACTGGCGGGCATTGCGTTCGCCGTGCTCACGCTCGCCGGTTTCCTCACGCTCGCATGGCGTGACGGCGCGCGCGGGAACTGGCGACGGGACGTCTTGCGCCTCGCCGAGCTGGAAGAGGCGTACGCCGACGGGCAGGACGATACGGTCCCCGAAGCGGAGCGTGACCTCTACGAGAAGCGCAGACAGCAACTCTGGGAACAGCTGCTCCGGCGGACCGGCGCCGGCTGAGCCGGGGCGCTAGCCAATGCCCATCCTCGAGACCGACTCGATCATCCTCCAGGCGTTCGCCTACAGCGAATCCAGCAAGATCCTGCGTCTCGCGACGCCTGCCCACGGAATAATCCCGGCAATCGCGAAGGGTGCCATGCGCCCGAAGAGCCCGTACGGCGGCGTGCTCGAACCATTTACGCGCGGCACGGCGACGATCCACCTCAAGGGAGGCCGCGATCTCCAGACCCTGTCCGGTTTCGACCTCGTGCGCAGCGGACACGCGCTGTGCCGCGACCTGACGCGTTTCGCCGCAGCGTCGGTCCTGGCCGAGCTCGTCCTCCGGACCACTGTGGAGAGCGCGGAGTCCGGCACGTTCGACCTGCTGGACGCCGCGTTGCGGGAGCTCGAAGCGGCGGAAACGGGCGGCGTCGACCGCGTCGCACTGGCGCACGCATGGAAGCTCGTCGGGCATCTCGGCTATGCCCCGGTGCTCGACGCGTGCGTAGCCTGCGGCCGCGCCCTGGGTGGGGAAGAGGACGGCTTCTTCGACTACGATGGGGGCGGCGCACGGTGCATGGCGTGCGGGAGACCGCCGTTCGGACGGCCGCTCCCATCGACCGCGCGAAACGACCTCAGGCGCCTGTGCGCCGGTGAGGTGGTACCGTTGACGCGTTCGGCGGCCCACTGGGACCTCTTCGCCACCTTCCTCGGATGCCACCTCCTGGAGCAGGGATCGCTCCGGTCATTCGGCGTGCTCGCCGGTCTCCTCGATTCGTAGCCGGTTTCCGCCGGAACTATCCGTCTGCGCATCGCCGGAAATGTTTGGCCTGGCCGTGGATGATACGCCCTACCACCGGGATCGTCGACCTTTGCGCCCTCGATGCGAATGGGCGCACCGCACAACGCCAGTCGTCACCTGGCGGCCTGGCCTGACGCCCACCCGAGGGCACCGGAACGATACTTGCGACCGCCATGCATTTCGATTCAGGATGAATCGTGCGCGGGCAACTCATTGTGCGGAGACAACGTGGCATCCAACAACGCGTGTGGCTCATGAGAAGACTTGACCCGGGACCAGGATGTGCGTATCATTTCGGCGAGGCTCGGCAATTGTAACGAAAACACACACACCCTGGAGGGCCATCGCAAACTCAGCTACAGCACATGTAGTCGTGTGCGGAGGTGACGATGAGACGCGGCAGTAGCGTCGGTGTCATCCTCCTTCTCGCGCTAGGGTTGGTTGCCACACCGAGTTATGCGCAAGTCTCGGGCGGAGCATCGCCCGGTGCGCGGGATCGCGGAACCCGACTCGAGCAGAACTATCCGAATCCATTCAACCCGGAGACGCGCATTCCGTTCGAGCTCGACGAATCGTTGTTCGCGGACGGAACTCCGGTAAAAGTCACGATTCGGATCTACAACATCCTGGGGCAGCCGATCGCAACACCGATCGCGCTGAACCACACCGAAAAGCCGGGAGCGCCGGTCGACCAACTGGTCTACACGGTACCCGGCAGGCACGAAGCTCACTGGGACGGTCGCTATCAACGGACCGGCCAGGAGGTGCCGTCGGGTCAGTACTACGTGCAACTCACGGTAGAGGCCCGGGAACGTGTGCGGCATACGATGCCGGTAACGGTAGCGAAGTAGACCGGCTGGCGGTTGCCGCGGGATGACTGAGGAAAGAGAAGCGCCGGACGCCCGTGAAGGGTCCGGCGCTTCTTCTTGTCATGTGCAGCGTGGCGTGCCTACTCCGTCACGTAGAGGAAGCGGCCGCAGTTGTCACAATGCCGGATCTGATTGTTCCGGCGCACGTCGCCGCTGACGGCCGTCGGGATCGCGACGAAGCAGCCGTAGCACAGGCCGTTGATGACGGGTACGACGGCCCGACTGCGGCCCGCCGAGATACGCTCGTATCGGCTCCGGATCGGCGTTTCGAGCTGGTCTAGCATTTCCGAGATCCGCTGATCGAGATCGCGTATCGCGTCATCGATGTTCACATGGAACTCCTGGACCTCGACCTGGCGCTCATCATCGACTTCGAGGAGGTCCCTGCGCTGCGACTTGAGGTCCTGGATCTGCAACAGGATTTCCAACTGAGGATGCATCCGCGACGTCCTTCCCGTTAGAGAGCCTTTTCCTCGAGCAGGCCGAGGAATTCATCCGGGGTAGTCAGGGCCTGCAGGCGGCCCGGGACGTCGGGTTCCTTCGCGAACTGCGCGATCTTTCCGAGAACTGGCAGGTACTGGTTGCTGACTTCGAGCGGGGGAGCGACGATGAGGAAGAAGTAATGGACCGGGCTGCTGTCGATTGCGTTGAAGTCGAGTCCCTTGGACTTCCTTCCGAATGCAACGCGGAGCCGGTTGACGACGAGCGAGCGACAGTGTGGTATCGCGATGCCCCTGCCGATGCCCGTCGAGCCGAGATTCTCGCGTCGTTTGAGCATCTTGAAGAGGATGCTCTCACTCTTTTCATCGAGACCGAGCAGGCCGATCAGCTCCTTCAGGACATCGTCCTTGGTTTCGCCGGCCAGCTCGAGGTTGACTGCATCTCTATGGAAAAATTCCCTCAATTCCATGTTCGGTGCCTCCAGAGGTCCTCGGCCATACGATCCGAAGCAATCGAAACATACAAGAGCGCCGGGCGCGTGTCAAAAGCCGGAAGTGATTGATAGAGCCCGCCGAGCGGGTTAGATTGGCAGCCATGAAACGTGACGTATTCTCCATGTTGACGAGCGGTTACGTGCCGCTCTACCTGGCGCCGCAGGCGGGTGTCAGTGAGTCGCCGTTCCGGCGCCTGTGTCGCAGGTTCGGCGCGGATGTGGTTACGAGCGAGTTCGTGAGCGCGGAAGGTCTTCGGCGGGGAAGTGAGCGCACGTGGGAGTATCTGCGCTTCGACGAAGCGGAAAGGCCCATCGGCGTTCAGATTTTCGGCGCTGACCCGCTCGCGATGGCCGAAGCCGCGGCGCTGGTGGAGGATGTGTACGCTCCGGACTTCATCGACATCAACTTCGGTTGTCCGGTGAAAAAGGTGGTGCAGCGAAACGGTGGTTCCGGCTGCCTGCGAGATCTCGACCTGGTGCAGCGGATCATTCGCGCCGTCAACCAGGCGGTTTCGGTTCCGGTGACGGTGAAGATCCGCAGCGGGTGGAGCGACGAAATGCGCAACCCTGTCGAAATCGGTTTGCGCTGCCAGGATGCTGGTGCCCGCGTGCTCACGCTGCACGCCCGGTCACGCACCCAGATGTATTCGGGTTCCGCCAACTGGGATGAGATAGCGGCCGTTGTCGACGCACTGGAGATCCCGGTGATCGGGAACGGCGACGTCTGGACCGGCGAGGATGCGCGACGCATGCGCGACCACACGGGTTGCGCGGGCATCATGATTGCGCGCGGATCCCATGGCGCGCCGTGGATCTTCGCGCAGGCGAGGGCTGCGCTGGAAGGCCGTCCCGTACCCGAGGCGCCCGGCGTCGTCGAGCGATTCGAAATTGTGATCGAGCACGCGACGAATGCCATTGAGTTCGAACGGGATGAATCCCGCGCCATCATCGAGTTTCGCAAGCATCTCGGGTGGTACACCAGGGGGTTGCCGAACGGGAAATCGCTGCGCCAGGAGTTGTATGGCGTACGGCACCTGGATGACGTGAGGCGTATCCTCGAGGGTTATCTGGCTGAGGCGTGCGCGGTGGCCGCATGACGCGAGACTCGATCCTCCAGCTTTTCGAGGCGGTAGCGGCGGGAAGGACGCAGCCCGGGGAAGCTCTCGACCGTCTCGGGACACTTGCGGTCGAGCAGGTGCTCGCGAACGGCATGCCGGTGGCGCGCATAGACCACCACCGGGAGCTACGCAACGGTTTTCCGGAAGTCGTTCTGTGCACCGGAAAACCGGTCGAGCAGGTAGTAGAGATCTGCCATCGTCTGGCCGCCGCCTCCGGTGGCTTCATTGCAACCCGCGCCGAGGCCGGGGTGCGCGACGCACTCGCGGAAGAGTTTCCCGGCGTGGTCACGCATGATATCGCACGTGTCGTCCATCTGCCGAAAGGACCGGTTGAGGCGGAAGCGGCGCTGCCGGTACTGGTCGTCAGCGCCGGGACCGCCGACGTGCCGGTGGCCGAGGAGGCGGCGGTGGTTGCCGAGGCGCTTGGCAACCCCGTGGAGCGACTCTACGACGTCGGGGTCGCCGGGATACACCGTCTTCTCGGCGAGACCGGCACGCTTCGCCGTGCAGGCGTGATCATCGTCGTCGCAGGGATGGAGGGTGCCCTGCCGAGCGTGGTCGGCGGCCTTGTCGCCACGCCAGTGATCGCCGTTCCAACGAGCGTCGGGTACGGTGCGTCCTTTGGCGGCGTGGCCGCGCTCCTCAGCATGCTCAACAGTTGCGCGGCCGGTGTGACGGTCGTGAACATCGACAACGGTTTCGGCGCAGCGTGCGCCGCGACCCGGATCAATCAGGCGATCCGTTGGACGGCTCGCGTCTGAAACCAGTCATGCGGTTCCACGTGCGCGGTCGGGTGGGCGCCATTCCACTCGGACCGCTCCGGCTGGGCGCGGCACTGGTGTACCTCGGCGGCCTCGCGCTCGCGCCAGTACTTCCGCCGCGGCTGCTCGCGTGGTTCGCCATCGCATCGCTGGCCCTGATCGGCGCCGCATGGGTCCGCGGTGGGCGGTGCACGAAGGCGTCAGAAGCCGTGTGGCTGTGGCCGCCGATACAGCTCGCCATCCACGCCACGAGCGGGCTCGCGTCCCCGCTCCTGCCTCTGCTCGTCGGCTGGATCATCACCCTTGGCGCGGTTGGCACCTGGATCTGGGCCAGCGCGGGCGGGATCGTCGGCACGATCCTGTTGCTCGCCACCGCCGCGTGGGTGGAGTCGATCGTACCCGCTCGCGCTGCAGAAGCGGTTGTGCTCGCGGCGATCGGATGCGCTGCCGCATGGCTTATCGAGGTGACGCGGTGGCGGGCGACCGTCGAGCGGCGCACGCTGGCCCGGATCCTGAGCGAGGCCGAGGCGGGAAGCGATGCGCCGCCAGAGGCCGCCGCGGCGGGCCGGCTGGAACAGCTCGAGTGGAGCCTCGCCGGCGTGCGTCGGCGGCTCGGCGCTGACCGCGTCGTGCTCTGGCAACTCGATGAGGACGACGACCTGGCCCGGGCCATGCTCGCGAGCGGTGGCGGGACCCCGGATTCCGTCGCGCTGTCGTCATCGCCTTTCGACTGGGTGTGGCGGGAAGGCCTCACGGTGCGACTGGACGCGCCGCCGACGTGGGCGCCGGGCGCAGCGGCCGTGTGGCTCGCCAGGGTCGAGGGACGCGAAGGGCGCAGGCAGATCCTCTCCGCCGAATTCGGCGCACAGGGTGCCGAAACCACGCAGGCCAGCATGGCCGAGGAAGCCGAATTCCTGAGTGCCGTCCTCAGGATCCACGGCAGGGAAGCGCGCGCCGTAGCGGCCCGCGAGCACATGGAGCGGGTGCTCGGATTCCTCGGGCGGATCCCCGCCGAGCTCGAAATCGGGCCGCTTGCCCGGACGCTCGCGACCTCGGCGATGGAGGTCACGGGCGCCACCGGCGCCGCGGTGGTCCGGTGGGACGGCATTGCCGGCCGCGTCCTGGTCGTCGCTGGCGAGGATGGTGGCCCGGCGGTTGGCGCCACGTTTGGTGAAATGGAGAGCGAGGTCGCTCTCGCGATTCGGAACGATGCGCCGATCGTGCGGGAAGACCGTCGTCCCGTGCCCGGAGCACTGCCGGCCGTTTCACCGAGCGAACGCTGGCATGCTCAACCCACAGCGCTCGCGGCGTACCCTCTCCGCGACGACCGGGAGATCTTGGGCGCCGTCATCGTGTGG
>DATMSC010000647.1:0-2400 GCA_035565595.1 Longimicrobiales bacterium
AGGCGCAAGGTGCGGTCGTGCGTCCGGACGTCCACAACCTCACCACGCGGGCGATGATCGCCATGGTCGCCGGCATGGCCACCTTCGGCACCTGGTACTACGGCAAGCGCCGCCCCAGCCGTGACGCGATCATCGACGAGGTGACCGAGTTCGTTCTGGGTCGATTCTTGCCAGGCTCGTCCACCACGAAGCGACCGAACGGGAAGACGTCCCGGCGGAGCTGACCCGCGCGTCCACCGCGCCGTGCAGCTACGAAGAGCGGATGATGCGATCCGCCCGACCGTCGGTCCACCAGTCGCTGTTGCCCATGCTGTAGCGGACCTTGCGGTCGTCGCCGTCCCGGGTGCAGGTGCCGTCCGCACCGAGCGGGGCGCCAGGGATCGTCCGGGCGCGCTCTCCCTGCGGGTCGATCTGCCACGTCCAGGACTGACCGAGGAACCGATAGTTGACGGTCTCGGGATAGCCGTTCGGGCGGACCGTCGCAGTGACCTCGACGTCGGTGGTGCAGTGGAACGTGCCCTGCTCGCCGTGGAGCATCGCGAACCCCCACCCGTCGTTGCCGTACGCGAACGTCGCTTGGATGAGCGTCCCGTCGTCGTACTCGTTCGCGATCTGTTGCCAGCAGATCTCGCGGCCGAGACCGTACGGGCTCTGCATCCACGACACGTTCGGCGGGAAGTAGTGGATCTCGTGGCCGATGAACCCCTCGACCGCTCGGCCGAGAAACGTGCCTCGCGAGCGGTACTTCGCGGTGACCGAGTAGCACCCTCCGCCCGGCCACGGATTGAACCATTGCAGTCCCGGCCCCACGAGGTCGCCGCTCACGTCCAGGAACGCACCGTCCGACCAGTGGCATGAGCGCGGTTCGTGGCGATAGTGGAACGCGACCGCTTCGTCGGCCCCGACGCTCGCCATGTCTACGCCTCCGGCACCGTCGCGCCGGATCTCAGTAGGTCCGCTCCAGAGCCCAGCGTCGGCATCCGGGTCAAGCTCGAGCTGCCCTCCGGAATCCGAGACGAAGAGGTACCGGAACGTCGACGCCGCCGACTCGACACCACGCAGCGCTCGCAGCATGTTGCCGTCACCATCGCGCCACGTGCCGTAGAGGTACGAAGATGCTTTTGGCAGTCCGAAGTAGCTGGTCGTCGGCAGCAGCAGCGCCGCGTCGAAGTCGCATTCGCCCACCAGGCACTGCCCGCCGAAGTCGGCCGGTCCGACCAACGCACGGCCCTTCGTCGCGTATCCCGTCACCCGCTGGGCCTCCTCGAACAACTAGAGCGACTCGACGGGCACGAAGCTAACGATCGTCTCCGATTAGCAGCAAGTGCGCACCTTCTTATGGTGGCCCTCGTGATCTGCACTCTGGGCTGAGCTACGAACGAAGGGGAACGCGACGGCGCCGCACCGCCCAGGAGGAGGTGCGGTGCCGCCGCGTCAATGGTAGTTGACGGATTGGTTCAGTTGGCGACCAGCGCCCGCAGCACGTCGAGCTTCGCGGCCCGGCGAGCGGGCTGGATGGCGGCCGCGGCACCGGCGAGCGCTGAGACCAGAGCAACCTCGGCGCGCGCGGGACGAAGATCAACAGGACCGGAACCGGGGGGTAACTGCTCCTCGAATCCGTAGTCGCTGGGTTTCAGCGTCCTGGCGTTCTCGGTGACGTCACGCACGACCTGTTGGTCAACTGACTCTCATGCCAGGCAGTCCGCCACCGCTTGCTTGAGCTCATCAAGCCGCTTGTTGTCCGCTGCCAAGAACACGAGACAGTCCCGGCGTTCGCACGGTGCCGAACCTCACCGGTGAAGGGCAAGCACTACGCGCCAGCAGCGAGGCCGCGCATCTTCAGCTTCCTACTCGATCCGCAGACCGGAGATCGCCCGCGAGATCACCAGACGCTGGATCTCGGAGGTGCCCTCGAAGATCGTGTAGATCTTCGCATCCCGGTGCCAGCGCTCCACCGGGTACTCCCGCGTGTAGCCGTAGCCGCCGAGGATCTGGATCGCTTCCTCGGTGACCTTCACCGCGACCTCGCCGGCCTTGAGCTTCGACATCGAGCCTTCGGCGTTGCGGTAGCCGCCGTTCTTCGCCAACCACGCGGCGCGCCACACGAGCAGACGGGCTGCGTCAATCTCTGTTGCCATGTCGGCGAGCTTGAACGCGATGCCCTGGTTCATGATGATCGGCTTGCCGAACGCCTTGCGCTCCTTCGCGTACTCGAGCGCGAACTCGTAGGCCGCCCGTGCGATGCCGATGGCTTGCGCGCCGACTGCGGGTCGGGTCGCCTCGAACGTCGCCATTGCCGGCTGCTTCGCTTGCGTGCGACCTGCCTCGCGAGCGCGGGCGAGCTTCTCGTCGAGCTTCTCCTTGCCGCCGAGCAGGCAGCGGCCGGGCACGCGCACGTCG
>DATMSC010000648.1:0-3081 GCA_035565595.1 Longimicrobiales bacterium
CGCCCCAACACGTGCCGACCGAAGACGTGCGCCAGGATCAGACCCTTCACGTCGGTGGCGTGCACCGCATTTTCCGGAACCAGCTCCGGATCGTTGCTCATGAATACCGGACCCTCCCGCTCGTCGTCCGGGAGGCGCCCATGCGTACCCCGGACCAGGCCGGCATCCAGCGGGACAACGTCCATCAGGTATCGGAAACCCAGGGCCTTCTGCACCAGGCGACGCCCGACGCGGAGTGCCGGTATTCGGAGCGACGGATCGATGAACAGCTCTACGGGATCGTAACCCGGTTTGCGGTGAATGTCCACCGTGCGCGCGTAATCCGGCGCCCTGTCGTCGTCGAGCCAGAAGTAATACGAGAACCAGTGTCCTGGCCGGGCGACAGCGACCAGCTCACCCGAGCGAGGGTGGTCGAGACCGAATTCGCGCTTACCCTCGGTGTCGAGGACCATTTCGACACCTTCGGTGCTCGCCAGGAGATCCGCGACCTCCGGGACCCGTCCCGGATCACGTACGTAGACGTGTGCGACCTGATGGTCTGCCACAGCGAATGCCTCGGACGCTCCGGCGTCGAGCATCTCCCGCCCCAGCTCCGGTTTCACCCGGACGAGTCCGGCCCGCCGGAGTACCCGATTGATGTGCACCACGCCGGTGGCCGGTGTGATGCCGTATTCGGAAAGAACGATTACGCGCGCGCCCCGCCGCTCGGCGTGTGCGAACAGCTCGCCGCACACGGCGTCGATCCGGCGGAGCTCGTCCTGGATTTCCGGATGCGAGGGGCCGAGGCGCTGCAGCGGGTAGTCCAGGTGCGGCAGGTAGACCAGCGTCAGCGTCGGATCGTGGGAGTCCATCACGAGCCGCGCCGCGTCGGCGATCCATTGCGTGGAGCGAATGTCCGCGTTCGGGCCCCAGAAGTTGAAGAGCGGGAACCGCCCGAGCTGCGCGGTGAGGGTTTCCCGCAGCTCGGGCGGCTCAGCATAGATGTCCGGGATCTTTCGGCCGTCCGCCGGATACAGCGGCCGCGGCGTCACGGAGATGTCCGCGGAGCTGTACATGTTGTACCACCAGAACATCTTCGCGCATGTGAAGGCGGGATCGATCCGTCGGGCAGCTTCCCAGATCTTTTCGCCCTGCACGAGATGGTTCGACTGCAGCCAGAACCGCACTTCCGCCGTGTCCCGGAAATACCAGCCGTTGGCGACGGCGCCATGAGCGCCGGGCATGAGCCCGGTCGTGAAGGTCGCGTGCACGGTGCACGTCACGGCCGGGAGCACGGTCCGCAATGGCCGGGCGGCTCCGTTCGCCGCAAAGGCGGCGAGGTGGGGTGTGGATGGGCCGATCAGGTCGGGCGTAAGTCCTACGACTATCAGGACGACGGTGGGTGTCACGACCCGGCCCGGACCCGTGCCTCCGCCGTCGGCCGCAACCGGAATTTCGGTGACTGGCCGAGGAACGTAGCCGGGTTGTCGTAGACGATCCGGCGAATCAGCGCCTCGTCATGGCCTCTCCGGCGCATGGCCAGGATGAATTCCGGCACCGCGGTCGGCACGCTCGGGCCCCAGTCGCAGGCGGACGCCACGCAAATGCGCTCGGGGCCATAGATCTCGATCATGTCGACGGCGCGGTCCGGGCTGGTCTTCGTCGTGGGATAGAGCGTGAGGCCGACCCAGAAGCCGTGCTCCAGCACCATTTCTATGGTGTGCTCTTCCGCGTGGTCGATCATCACGCGCTCGTGCCGGAGCTCCGGATACTGGAGGAGTGCGTCGATCGTGAGCCGCGTCCCCTTGTATTTGTCCTCGAGGTGCGGCGTGTGGATATGAATGAGCTGGTCGTATTCGAGGGCGAGGCGCACGTGGTCGTGGAAACCGGCCAGCTCGTTGCGGGTGTTCCGGTTCATCCCGATCTCGCCGATCCCGAGCACCGTCGGATGGTCCAGGAACTTCGGTATCCGCGCGACCACCTCGCGGGTGAGGTCCCGGTTCTCGGCCTCTTTGGGATTGAGGCAGAGCCAGGTGAAATGCTGGATCCCGTATTGCGCCGCGCGCCGCGGCTCGAAATTGGTCAGGTGGCGGAAGTAGTCCTCGAAACCGTCGGCGGTCGACCGATCCCACCCGGCCCAGAACGCGGGCTCCGAAACCGCCACGCAACCGGTGAGCGCCATCTGGCGGTAGTCATCGGTCGTGCGGGAAACCATGTGGGCGTGGAGATCAATGTATTGCATGGGAGCTACACCTCGGCGGGAGCGTAGGCGCCACGCGCCGCCTTCTGATCCAGCGCCGGCTTGGGTTCGGTGGTCGGATCGCTGAAGATCATCTGGATTCGGGCAGCTTTGTCGCTCTCGTCGTCACACAGCACGCGGAGCGCTTCGCGGAAGGCCAGGATCCGGAAATCCGACCGGGCGTCCGGGTCCGCGGCGCGGTCCAGACGGTCCAGAAAGGCGGCGATGTCCAGGACCCTGTGTCGGTTTTCCAGGAAATACTCGGCGACGAGCTCGACGCTCGACCTGGGTGACGGAACGGCGGACGGACGCATGACGAATTCCTCTCCCTGCGGCGAGGCGCTGGCGCGATCGAGACCGGCCCGAATGAAATTCGACGTTCACTCCAAGATTATGCCGTCACGGGTGATTCCCGCAAGCCGCCGAAAGGGACGGAGCGCGCGAAGGCCTCGCCATAAGCGTGTGGCGACTCACACGTTGGCGCCCGTGCGTCCGGCGCGGTTCTGCGGGACGACCCGGCGATCCTGCCGGATTGACGGGCGCTTCCAAGGTTACCACATTGGAGTCGACCGCGAAAACACGATCAGACGCCAATCACCGATTCGCCGGCGGCCGGGCCCGGCCCGCAGGCACACCCCCGCGCAGGCGCGCGCCGCCCGAAGGCCGGTGACCGGGAACGAAGGGAGCAACAGGGAATGGCGGGCAGCAAAGGCACGATCGGCATTCTCACCGGCGGCGGCGACGTACCGGGTCTCAACCCGGCGATCCGGGCGATCACGATCCGCGCGTTGCGGGAGGGATACCGGGTGGTTGGGATCCGGCGGGGATGGGCCGGTCTCGTGGACCTGGTGCCGGACCCGGAA
>DATMSC010000649.1:0-6706 GCA_035565595.1 Longimicrobiales bacterium
ATCGACTTGCTCGGTACTACCTCGCCACGGTGCTCGAGAGACTCGCAACGGCGCCATCGCCGGCACTCGCGGCGTCAGCCACTGGTCACCGGTGAGTGGACCCCGGTCGCGCCTGTAACATGCTCGAGAACGCGCAGCATCCGGCCCGTCTGCGCGCGTCGGCTGAACCGACCATCCCGGGCGAGCGGTGCAGGCCGTTCGCCCCTCCGGAACTGCTCCAGGCGCCGCCGGAGCACCCGCTCGATGGCGGCCACGTCGCCGGGCCGGACGACGTCCGCCGTGGTGTCGCGGAGCAACAGCTCGGTCGCGGTACCGGGCTCGGCCATGGCCAGGAGCCATGCCGGGAAGCTCATGTATTCGAAAACCTTGGACGGAATCGCCAGCCCGCTGTCCTGTGGCAGGTCGACGAGCACCGTCGCCCGGGCCATGAGGGCGAGTGCTTCCCGTCTCGGCGCCGGACCGTGGAGCCGGACGTGGTCAGCCAGACCTGCGTCTCTCGCCAGGTCGGCGACGCTCATGCCGTCCAGAGCGCTGACCGTCCCCATCAGCTCGATTCCGAACTCGTCCGGCGGGAGTGATTCCGAACGTACGATCCGGCCGGCCGCCGCAAACAGGGGCCGCGGGTCGCGATCGAGATATATAGTCCCCGTATAGACGATCAGGAATCGGTCGTTGCGCGGTGAGGCAGGCGGAGCATCGTCGTCGCAGCCGTTCATCACCGTGACGATACGCGGTGCGGCTTCCGGGTACACGCGCGAAAGCGCTACACGGTGCGCTTCGGTACTGGTGACGACGGCCGACGCGCTGCGGACGATGCGGCGTTCGTGGCGGCGGGCGATGCGCAGCGCCAACTGGCTCGCGTACGCCGACGGGAGGCGTTCGACCAGACTCCACGGATCACGCATGTCCACGACGTGCGGGATCCCCCACAGCCGCGCCATCACCTCTCCGGCAACGTGGACCATGTGGGGCGGTCCGGAAGTGATCACTGCCCTGTAGCGGACGTATGCCAGATCAGCGGCTGCTGCCGCAGCGGCAGCGCGGGCCCACGCCCGATCACGCTCGATTGCGGCGAACGCGTGCCAGGCGCGGCGGAGCTCGTCAGGCGAAATGCGCCAGCGTAGCTCCTGACGGGAATACGACTCCTTCAATGAGGGCACAACGCGAGGTGGAGCTGATAGAGTGCTCGCTGCTTCCGGGGTTCGCAGTCGGTCGCGCCGCACCGCCCTGAGCCCCCGTACCGCGTGCAACGCCACCGCCTCGAGTGGATCGAGCCATACGCGCCCGGCCTCGATCCCGAAGACGCGGGTCTCCGAGGGAAGCCCGGCGAGCCGGGTGTCATCCCGGGCGGGCAGTGACATCGGATCCGTGGTTAGCACGTCGAGCGACCACCCGGCACGGGCAAGGTGCTCGCACAGCTTTTCCCAGCGAAGCGCGCCAGCGCCGGTACCTGGCGGGAAGTGTGGCGCGACCAGCACGCATCGGCGCTCGCCGCCACCCCCCTGGAAGGCGCCGGGCCGGAGTGGACGGAGATCGCTCACGTCGCGGAGGGGATCACGGAGACTCCGTCCTCACCGGTGCCGGGTACGGGGAGCACGGCGCACGCCGGATCGGCGGCCGGTTCCGGCGTCGACCACCGGAACGCCTGGATCCACGACCCGGGCGGTACGTCGATCCGGGTCATTCGCGTTTCGATGAAGTCGGCGACCGTCGGTGATACCGCCCATGGATTCCGCCAGTGCGCTCTCTCCACCAGCACCACTCCGCTCGCCGTGCACCTCATGACCAGATCGAGCGAGGCGACCGTGCTCACGGCAGGGCGCATCGAAAAGTCGGTCGGCGTGAACTCCGGGAGCGAGCCATTCGAGTTCCGGACCAGCTCCGTAGCCGAAAGCACAATGTCCAGTCGACCGAGATAGTAGATCGGCTTGAGGTCCGCAGAGCTGATGACGACCTGCGCCTCGTCCAGTTGGGGGCGAAGTGCGGCGGCGACAGCCCGCCAGTCAGGCTCGCCCCGGTACTGCAACTCGAGCTGCCATTCGGAATCCGGGACGACCAGCATGCGCCATGTGAGGCGGAACGCGCTGCCACCCGCGGCGGCGAAGGCCAGTCCCGCGCACGTCAGGGCAATAGCGCCGATACGCAGCACCGCGGGCGCCAGAACTCCGCCACTGAGCCGCTGCAATGCCGTACGTGCGATCGCCACCATGCGTGGCCAGAGCGCGGAGATGCCCACGCCGGCGAGAGCGAAGAAGAAGGGCATGCCGTAGAAGATGTACCGGGCGCTCTTCCATGCGGCGAAGGAGTGCCCGAGGAAGATGATCGAAAACGCGATGGCGGAGTACAGCGTGAATCGCGGCGCCACCGTAGCGCTGGCCAGCACCAGGAACGGCAGGAGCAGCCAGAGGACCGGATAGTCGCCGAGCAGATGGTAGTGATAGAACTGGAAGACTTCCGCCCCGTCCCTCGCCCACAGGTCGGAAAAGCGGTATACGCTCAGAATGCTCTGCGCGCGTGCCGGGTCCAGCGCCCGGGCGAGCAGGAGGCCTAGCGCCGCGAGCGCCACAACGGCACCGATCCGGGCAAGCCGGGATCTCCGCACCGCGCCTACCATTCCGGGGAGCGCCACGACGAATGCAGCCACGGCAATCCCGGCCAGCCCCATCAGCGTCGTTATCTGCAGGTGCAACGCCACCGCCAGGCACACGATCGCCACCGCGAAGTACCCGATGCGAACGACGCCGCGAGGTTCGGAGTCCACCAGCTTCCAAACCGCGATCGAAGTCACGAGGAAGAGCAGTCCGTGGCCGGCATAGAACCGGGCGAGCTGGGACAGATACAGGCTCCCCGGATACAGGCAGAGCAGCACGGCTGCGAGCCAGCCCGCCGCGCGGTTCGAGTTGGCGCGCACCCACAGGTAGAGGATCGGCACCATGAGCGAACCGAACACCACGGACGGTACCCTCGCGGCCACCAGGCTCTCTCCGAACAGCCGGAACATTCCGGCGACCAGGTAGGTGAAGCCGCGCGCGCGTTCGTACGGTTCACCGCCGGCGATCGCCAGCGTGCCGTCGGCCAGAACCGACCGTGCGGCGAAGACGTGGAACAGCTCGTCCATGTGCGGCGTGTGGTCGAGCTGCACGAGGCGGAGCGCGAGCGACGCCACGAAGAGGAACGCGGTGTCGGCCACGCGCCCGGTTGCCACGCGCGGGACTTCGAGTATCGCGGGCGGGGTCTCGAATTCAGGATCTCTGAGAATCGGCGCCGCGCTCGGCATACCTGGACGCGCACGCGTCCGCCGGACTCGGGGCATCGGGATCGGCTTCGCCACGGTCACCATTTGGGCCGGGGTTCGAGCTCGTGAAGCGCGGTCGAGTGGTCCACGCCTCCCTGACCGTGGGCGGGCGCGCGAAACCGGCGCTCGGGGTGGGCAACCACTGTGCCACGTCAGACGTCTGCCCCTGGCTGGCGCCATCGCCCGTCCGCTGGCGCCGACCTGTCAGGTTGTGACCTGTAGGATGCTGGCCACACGAGTCGGTGGGTCACCACGACCAACCGATGGGTACGGCCCGGCGCCGTAGGTTGCTAAATCAAACGACTGAAATAAGTTGGGCGATCTGGTCCGGCCGCGCCCGCCGAGCACGGCGATTGCCGCCGGACCGGCCGGACGCCGCGATCTGGTGCGGCGATGAAGCTGCCAGCCGCGGCACTGTCATCCGCCAGCATCCCGGAGGCAGCGCCCGTGTTGGAGATCCCAACGAAGAATGCCACGCAGACGATCGAGGCGCCTGCCCGGCCGGCGCGTGCGAGAGGCGGACGCGGCGGCACGCGCCCGCGCATGCCGCGGCCTGCCAGGCCTCGAGCAGCGTCCGAACGGGCGCTCCGGGTACTGAACGTCGCCGTGGCCGTGGTGGGGATTGCCTTCACCGCGCCGCTCATGCTCGTGATCGCCGCCCTGGTCAAGCTGACCTCGCCGGGCCCGATCTTCTTCCTCCAGCCCCGAATCGGGCAGGACCGCAGAGCTGTAGAGGAGCCGGGCGGGACCGAAGATCCCAGAAGGCGATTTGACCTGGGCGGCAAGCCGTTCAGGATCTACAAGTTCCGCACGATGCGGGCGGACCTGTCGCTGCGGAACGTCTGGGCGCAGCGCGACGACCCGCGAATCACGCCGATCGGTCGCGTGCTCCGCGCGACCCGGCTCGACGAGCTGCCGCAGCTCTTCAACGTGCTTCGCGGGGAAATGAACGTCGTGGGCCCGCGACCCGAGCAGCCGCGGATCTTTCTCGATCTCCTCGATCAGATCGACGGTTACCGGGAAAGGCAGAAGGTACCGCCCGGGATCACCGGCTGGGCGCAGATCAATTGCGCCTACGATCAGTGTGTAGATGACGTGCGGAGGAAGCTGGCGCACGATCTCGAGTACATCCGGCGACGCTCCGTCGCAGAAGACGTGCGCATCATGGTGCGCACACTCCCCGTCATGCTGTTCCGCCGCGGCGCCATCTGACGGACAGGGATCACGCGGACCGGGGCGCTGCGGCGCCCGCGCCCGCCGGTTCCCGCCGCGTTGGCTCCCAGATCGGTTCCGTCCTGCCCCTCGCGACCCTCAGCCACGCGTGTATCGTGGCCACGTTGGCGGCCAGGAAATAAGCTGCGAACGACAACGGCTTCGGCAGCGAGGTGTTGTCCAGCCGGCGCCACGCCACCCACGCTCCCGCAGCGGTGGCAGCTATGGCCGCGACGACGGCCCACGGCGGCAACCAGGCAAACGCCAGTATGACGGCTCCCGCCACGCCGAGGATGAGCGCCCACGGTACCAGCCACCTGCACAGTTTGTGGCTGAGGAGCATCCACGCGAAGATGCCGTGCTTGAACGGGTCGAGCAGCCTTCGTCGCGCGAGGAGCGTCGCGAGTCCTCGTGTCACTGTGCGCACCTTTCTCTGATATTCGCGCCGCGCGGACCCCGTGCGTGGCACGTGGCAGATCGCGTCAGGCACCGAAACCGCCCGCATCCCGTGCGTCTCCGCGATCAGGGCGGAGTCGAAGTCGCGGGCCAGGGCTTCCGGCGTCGGGTGCGCGTGCAGCTCACGTCGCATGGCGAACAGGCACCCCGACGCGCCGACGATCCCGTGTACGCGCGTTTCCAGTGACCGGACCCACATCTCGTAACCGACGTAGCGCGCCTCGCCCTCGTTGCTGCCTCCGCCGACCCTCGCCACGCTGACGTCACGACCCGACGCCACGCCGATTGTCGGGTCGTCGAAGGCGACGACGAGCGCCCGGATGGCGCCCGGGTGCAGCCGGATCGAGGCATCCGTGTTGACAATGATGTCGCCGCGGACGCGTGCGCGCGCCGCGTTCTCCGCTGCCGTCTTGCCCCGCCGTACGGGCATGCGCAGCAGCTCGACACCACGGTCCGCGTACGAGCGCACGATGTCGTCGGTGTCGTCATCCGACGCATCCGATATGACGAGGATCTGGAGTCGGTCGCGGGGGTGGTCCAGCGCCAGCAGATTGTCCAGCAATTCGGCTATCTGCCTCGCCTCGTTGTACACGGGCACGGTGACCGTGACGACGGGGACTGTCGCACCCGGCCGCGTTGCCCGCCGCGTGCAATTCGGGCGTCGCACACGGGCGAGGAGCCACAGGATTGCGGGGTAGCCTGCGAAGGTGTACGCCACGTGGGCGGCGGCAATGGCGATCAGCGCGAGGCCGAAAGCGATCATGCCCGGCGCTCCGCCGTTGCGTGTGCTGCGGTGGGCTGCGGCCGAGGAGTCCGTTGGATCGCTCCATTGCGCGCGGCGTCGTACACGGCGTCGTACGCTGCAACCCACGCATCGGGGTTGAACGCAGTCGAGAGTCGCGACTTCGCGGCGCGCGCACGGGATGTGTAGGCAATGGGGTCCTCGAGAGTCGACCGAATCGCGTCCGCCAGCGCCTTCGGATCGGCCGGCCGGACGAGGATGGCGGACTCCGGGCCGAGGACGTCCGGGACCCCGCCTACGTGTGTGGCCACGATGGGGACCTCACACGACATGGCTTCGAACAGGACCATGGGAGTTCCCTCCGTGAGAGAGCTGAGCACGAACACGTCGAACGCGGGAAAGAGGCGGGCGGCGTCCGGCACGGCGCCGAGCCAGTGGACCCGGTCCGTGATGCCGAGCTCCGCGGCCCGCAGGCGCAGGTCAGAGGACTCGGGCCCGTCGCCGATGATCACTACGCGGTGCGGGATGTCGAGGTGACTGTCGGCTTCCAGCAGCCAGCGGGCCCCCTTCTCGGGCGAGAGCCGACCCACCCACCCGATCACGGGGACCGTTCCCTCGATCCCGAGCATCGCCCGCGCCCGGTCGCGCGGCAGCGGGGGGTCTGACGGGCGCCACGCGTTCCTGACCACGTGCAGACTCGCCGGATCGACACCGCTCGCCCGCAACCGCCGGGCGACCGACTCGGCCACCGCCACGACAGCACGGATCCGCCGGTAGGAGCGCACCTGGAGCGCTTCGTACAGCCGGTTGCGCAACCCTCCGCCGGTGAAACCATGCACTGTGGACACGGTGGGGATCCCCATCCGGGCCGCCGTGACACCATCGACGACGTCCGCGCGATACCCGTGGGTGTGCACGACTGCGGGTGCGGTCTCCTGCAACAGTGCCCGGAAGGTGCGACGCTCCTGGTGGTAGGCGCGCGCCGGGACGATCACCGTATG
>DATMSC010000650.1:0-6835 GCA_035565595.1 Longimicrobiales bacterium
CACGCTGGCGGTGGTCGCGACCGACGCGCCGCTCGACCGCGTCGCGCTCCAGAGCATTGCGCGCGCCGCGTCGACCGCGGTCGCCCGCCGAATCGCCCCCGTCCACACCCCGTTCGACGGCGACGTCACCTTCGCACTTTCCACTGCTCCGGAGCCCCGGGCAGTCGCACCCGATCTTGTCCTCGTGATCGGAGTGCTCGCGGCGCGGGCTCTCGGCACGGCGATCGAACGCGCCGTAACCGTCGGGACCGCGTAGGCGTCGGCCGTCGTCCTCGCGGGTACCCCCTGCGAGGGGGGTACCGGACCGGGAGGGTGCGCTGCGCCATCGCGGTTCTCTTGCGTAGCCCAACACATTTCACAACGAATCTGCCGGGACCACGGCTGAGGTGTCCGGCGGTGCAGTGGCGGGTTCGGTATCCGCTGCAGCCACCGGATCCGCAGTCGATCCCGCCGGGGCCGAATCCACAGCAAGCTCGGCTGGGAGCGGATCCACCACGACCTCGGGCTGCACCGGTACGACCTCCACCATCTCCGGCGGCAGCGGTGCCAGCTCGACCGGCGGCGGGACCGGCGGGCCGCTCCCACCCATGCGATTGAGGATGAGCTCCTGTCGCCAGGCGATGCGGTTGGGTTGGTGCGCGGGGTTTGCAACGAGCGGCTGGGGTAGCGTTGCGGCGAGCGCGGCCGCCTGCGCCCGCGTGAGATCCGCGGCGGAGCGATCGAAGTAGTGCCGGGCCGCGGCTTCGGCGCCGAAAATGCCGGGCCCCCACTCGGCGATGTTGAGGTAGATCTCGAGAATGCGGTCCTTATCCAGGAAGCGCTCGAGCCGTCGGGCGACGACGAACTCCTCCAGCTTGCGCACCAGGGATCTCTCGGGTGTAAAATACAGGTTCTTTGCGACCTGTTGCGTGATGGTGCTCCGGCCGCGGATCTCGTCCCGGTTGTCGAGGACGTACCTCGCCGCGGCGAGGACCGCCGCCCAGTCGTCGAGGGAGCGCCACGAGAAGGAGTCGTCTCCGGTGTACGCGACCTCTTCCCGAATCGCCTGCCAGTCCACACCCTGATGCTGGTAGAAGCGGTCATCCTCGGCGACGAGCACGGCCCGACGGAGGTTGGGTGAAATACTGTCCAGCGGTACCCATTGGTGCCGGATCTCGAGCGTCTCGCCCAGCCGTGCGGCTTCCCGGAGCCGGTAGTTCATGAAAGCCGTGCGCTCGGGCTCGCGGGAGGCGAGGGAGACCGGCCACGGGACGGAGAGGAATAGGAACCACGCGGCTCCCACGAACGAGAGTGGCAGTGCGACCAGGACGCGCATCATTGGATCGTCGGAGCTCGACGAGATTGAAAGTGTGATCGCATGCGACGTTTGATTCTATTCGACATCGACGGCACGCTCCTCAGGACGAACGGGGCGGCGCGCCGTGCATTCCACCGTGCGCTCCTGGAGGTGTACGGCACCGCCGGACCGATCGCAACGCACGAATTCGATGGGAAGACTGATCCGCAGATCGCGCGGGAGATCCTGTGCGCGGCGGGACTGACCAACGGCTCGGTGGACCGCTCCCTGCCGCAACTCTGGCGCGCGTACCTGCGCGAGCTGGCCGGGGAGCTCGCGCAGCCCGGGAAGAGCGCGGAGGTACTCGCCGGCGTCGTGGATCTGCTCGACGCCCTCGAAGCGTACCGTGGATCGGCGATGGTAGGTCTGCTCACCGGCAACATCCGGCGGGGCGCCGACCTCAAGCTCGCGGCCGCCGGCCTGGGCGGCCGTTTCGCCCTGGGTGCGTACGGCTCGGACGACGAGGACCGATCGGCGCTCCCCGCCGTCGCCGTCGAGCGCGCCCGGGAGCTCTGCGGGCGCCGCTTCTCCGGTAGCGACATCGTCATCATCGGTGATACACCGAGCGACGTGACGTGTGGCCGGGCGCTCGGAGTTCGATCGGTGGCCGTCGCGACGGGTCGGTACAACCGTACCGCATTACGCGAGGCTGGCGCCGACGTCGTGCTCGACGACCTCTCCAACACAGAGGCCTCTCTGGCGGCACTGCTGGGTACCTGGTAGGGCTCAGTGCTGGCCGGGCTGATGGCGGGACGGTTCGTCGTTGGTCCGGCGCTCCGGCCCGGCGGGATCATCCGTGGCGGCACCGGGAGGCGGCCTGTCAGCCGGCGGCCGGAGCCCGGCGACGAACGCGCGTTGTACCTCGTTCTCGAACTGCGCCGTGATCGGCAGTCCACCGAACGGCGGCAGGCGCACGAGCTGACCGGACTGGAGAGTGTCCACGATGACCCGGCTCGCGGCCGGATCGACCCGGGCGAACGCTAGCGGAACCAGCACCTGCTGGCGTCGTGCGCCGTGTCGTTCGATCAGGTCAGTGGAACAGGCGAGATAGCGGACCTTCATCGATTCGATATCGACGACGAGGTCGACAACCCGGCCTACGGGTACCCCGTCCCCGCCCACCACCTCCCAACCACGCGGGTCCGGATCGTCGTCCGCGACCTTGAAGCTCTCCAGCTCCGCCAGACTTGCCAGCCGCGGCTCGTGGCGGTCAGACTCATCGGGTGCTCCGGCCATCCCAAATCGACCCCGGCGCTTCGGTGAGTGATTCGACCCACAACCTTTGAGGCGCCTCCCATCTGGATCCGCAATCCGCCGGTCCAACGCAAGCCACGAGCCAGCGGCGCCCTGGACCGCAAACCCCGCCTCACCTCCTCAGGTGGGGCCAGCACCATGATCACCGCAACGCCGGGGTGACGACACTTCTACTTCACTCAACCCCCGGACATTTCTATTTCGCGCAGCCTACCTCCAGGTCTTGCTCCCGACCTGGATTGTTTCCATCTTCAAATGTTGCGACCCAGGACGCTTACGACCTGCATTCCTCTGACAGGCAAGGAGTTGATGGTGGCTGCCAAGAAGAAGGCGAAGATTGCCGGCGGCAAGAGTAATCGCGGCCTCTACACGGTGCTGGGTGTGTTGGGCGTTGTGGTGGTCGCCGCCCTTGGCTACTCGCTCCTCCGCGCGGGATCGGGCGGTGCGGCGACGCAGCCCGTCGACATCGGTAACGTGACGGAGCCCGCGCGGCTCTTCGAGATGGCAGCCGGCATCCCACTCGGCAACGAGAACGCGCCGGTTCGGGTCATCACGTTCATAGACTTCCAGTGCCCGGGGTGCGCCGCCTTCGCGCGCAGCATCGAGCCGCTGCTCCGCCAGCAGTACGTCGATACCGGGCTCGTACAGCTCGTCTACTACGACTACCCGATCCCGTCGATCCACCCGCAAGCTTTCGTCGCGGCGAGGGCCGCGCGCTGCGCCAATGAACAGAACCGGTTCTGGGATTTCCACGACGTGTTGCTCGCGCGGCAGATGGCGTGGAGCGGTTCCGGAACCGCCATCAACATGTTCGGGGATTACGCCGCGGAGCTGGGGCTCGACCGCGCGGCGTTCGACGCCTGCCTCCGGAGCGACCGCTTCGCCCAGACGGTCTCGGCCAGCATGGAGCTTGGCCGTCAGTTGAACGTGCAGGGTACGCCCACGGTCTTCGTCAACAACCGTGTGGCCAACGTCGGCACCTGGGACGACCTGCGGGCCCTGATCGATGCCGAGATCGGCGCCTGACACGAGATGAGTGACTCCCTGCTGCCGGTCCGCATCGTGGTCGCGGACAACGGCTCGTTCCGCGACCTCACGCTGCGACTCCCTCCCGCGGCGATAGAGCGACACGAGCGCCTCATCGACGCGATCCGGGAAGATCCCGAGATCAACGCGAGCATCTTCATCGACAGCCGACGCCTCGTCGCCGCGTGGATCCTCTCCGAGGCCGAGCTCGAAAGCGGTAGCAACGGTGCCGGCGGCAGCTAGCCGGTACCCGGTCTCCGCTCGCCCACTCGGATCCAACACCTGAAAGAGAGAAGGGGGGGCTCACCGGCCCCGTCCCAGGCCATGCCCGGTCCGCCGTGACACCCGGGGCTGGGGCGCGCACGTGGATGGTGTGGGGCGGAATGGATGCGGTCAGGGTGTGTCGGCGTGCCGCTCGAGCGCAGCTTCGATGATCACCTGCCACTCCTCGAAGCTCTTGAAGCCCACCACATTGCGGTCGGGATGGATGATGAACGTCGGTGTGCCGCTCACGTCCGTCTTGGCGGCGAAGAGCACATCTTCGAGGAGCAGGGGGGCGACCCTGTCCATCAGCAGGCAGTCCTGGAAAGCCGCCACGGGGATACCGGCCTCCCTCGCGAACTGGATGAACACGTGCGTCGCGTCATCGGCGCCAACCCACTTCCGCTGCTCGCTGAACAGCCGCTCGCGGTAGCTCCAGAACTCGTCCGCCACGGCGCCCGCGCACAACGCTGCCTTCGCGGCGCCCCACGCGCGTGGGTGGGAGGGGAGCGGGAGGTTGACGAAAACCCACTGCACCCGCCCTGTCTGGACGTAGAGACTGTCAATGAGCGGGAATACTGTGCTGGCGAAGTTGCTGCAGTAGGGGCACTGGAAGTCGGAGATCTCGTACACCAGGACGGGCGCGTCCTGCATTCCTTTGGCGCGGCTCGCGGCCGCTCGCGCCAACAGCTCGGTTTCATCCACGAGCAATTGCGCCGACGCCGGCGATGGCGATACGAGGAGCATTCCGCTGCACAGGCAGGCGGCCAGCATGCCGAGCACGCAGGCGGAAGCCCGTAAACGGTTTCGACTACGCTCCCCAGACATTGCTGTCCTCGACGGTGACGCGAAGGGAAGTATCGAAAGAGGGCTACACCTCGAAGGCGGTCGGGGTGCCGCTGTGCGGACGCGGGCCGGACACCCCGGTCAACGTTGCCGGTTCCGCTCCACGGACATCGCGCCCGGAGCCACTGCAGATCGCGCCCGTTCGAGCGTCCATTCGGCGACTTCGCGTGGTGGCCACGCCCCCCGCGCGCAACGGGCGAGTATCGAATCCGCCTCGAGTCTCGCCCTCGCCGCTGTCGGCTCACCTATCCATCCGTTGCGGATTGCCTCGTCGAACTCATCCACGTCCAGGACACTGGCGGTTCCATCCGCGGCCTGCCATACGTCCAGGAACAGATCCGTCGTACGCCACACGAGCGAATCGGTGAACTCGACGGGGGTGAGCACGTTCGCGTACACACCGGTGAAGGTGCCGTCCGCCAGGTGGAAACGGCCGATGTCGTGCCACCTGCCGGGATACGTAAACCATACCGCCGGCGATCCGGGTTCGAGGATCACCCTTTCCCCGACGCGTACCGGCCTGGCGAGCGGCGTTCGTTCCATCAGCGTGATGATCACCTCGTCGTCTCGGTACACCAGCGCCTGCCGGAAGACCTCGAGACGGTCCGGAAGCCGGTGGTAGTGGATCTCGACCGTTTCGTTCAACCGTAAAACCCCCGCCCGCCGGCGACGCAATCACGAATGAGCCCGGCCGGTTGAAAGCGGGCGCCGTACTCGGCGGCGAATGCCTCCAGGCGGTCCAGCACCATGCCCAACCCGAGGGTGTCGGCGTAGCGGAGCAGGCCACCGCGGAAAGGCGGGAATCCCGCACCCATGATCATCGCGAGGTCGACATCGCCGGCGTCGCGGGCGATTCCGTCCTCCAGCGCGTGCGCCGCTTCATTGATCATGGCGAAGATCGCCCGTTCCTGTATCTCGTGCGCGGGGATGGTCCGCCGCTCAGGGGGCACGGTGCCGGCGAGCTCCTCATAGATGGCCGGGTCGACTCCCTGCTCCCGTCCGGCCCGGTACGTATAGAAGCCTCGCCCTCCCTTCCTGCCGACCCGGTGTTGCAGGTCCAGCGCTACGAGCGGCGGCGCCGGCGCCATCCGTTCACCGAACGACTCGTGCAGCGTTTCAGCCGCGTGCCGTGCGACGTCGAGACCGACTTCGTCCAGGAGGCGAAGAGGGCCCATCGGCATCCCGAAGTCCACGAGCGCCGCGTCAATGGCGTCGATGCCCACGCCCTCGGCCAGCATCCAGCCGGCTTCGTTCAGGTACGGGCCGAGCACGCGGTTGACCAGGAAACCAGCGCCGTCGTCTACCAGCACCGGCGTCTTTTTCAGGCGCCGGGCCAACTCGAAGACGGTGGCGATCGTTTCGTCCGAAGTCGCGCCTCCTCGCACGATCTCGACGAGCGGCATGCGGTGAACGGGGTGGAAGAAGTGCATCCCGCAGAACGCGCCGGGTCGTTCCAGCACTCCCTGCATCCGCGTAATCGAGAGCGACGACGTGTTCGAGGTCAGAACGCAGGACTCGGGCACCATCGCCTCGACATCGGCCAGGACCTGCTGTTTCACCTCCATCCTCTCGACGACGGCCTCGATGACCAGATCCGCGCGACTAGCGCCGGTGCCGCCTACTTCCGGCGCGATCCGGTCCATGGCGCGGCGCGCTTCGCGTGCCTCCAGATGGCCGCGCGCGACGGCACGGTCGAAAAGCTCGCGGGCGCGCCGGAGCCCGCTCGAGATCGCCTTGCTGTCGATGTCCCGCAGCCTGACCTCCAGGCCATTGTACGCCAGGAGCTGGGCGATGGCGCCGCCCATGGTGCCGGCACCGACCACGAGGACGCGTTCGACCCGGCGAGGCGTCGCTTCGACGGGAGGAATCTTCGCCCGCTCCGTCAGGCGGAATACGTGGATGAGGTTCTTGCAGACGGGACTCGCGACGAGGGTGCCCACCGTCAGGGCTTCCTGCTCGAACGCTTCCTCGAGCGGGAGCGCGATCGTCCGGGCCATCGTGTCCACGGCGGCGAGCGGCGCAGGGTAGTGCCCTTTCGTCTCTTCGAGCACTTTCCGCCGCGCCTGGAACAGCACCAGGCGTCGACCTGGAGCCGTCTCGTTGAGGAGCCGC
>DATMSC010000651.1:0-1674 GCA_035565595.1 Longimicrobiales bacterium
ACGCGCGTGGCGCGGCGAGCACCGGCGCGATCGCCGCGCGCACCACGGCGAATCGCCGCTCGCCGAGCGCGGCATCAGGAAGCCTCCGAACCCGATCCACCACGATTCCGGTCGCACTGAGCGCCCTCGCCTCATCCACGAGCGTTGCGATCCCGACCGCTTCCGTGCTCGCCCCGGAGAGTACGAGGTCGCCACCCGCGAACGCGTACTCCACGTCGAATATGGCGAGTCTCGAATCCGGCGCGAACCGTTTCCGGGCAGAGGCGATCAGCGCGGCGATTTCATCCATGAGTATGAAGCACTCGCGGGCAGGGAGCTGAAGCGTGGCGAGTGGCGGTCGTGATACCGGCTTCGGGCGCGAACGCTGCCGTCAGGCGCGACGGATTGCGGATGCCAGCCGCCGCAATCGCATGCCGTACGTAGACGCCGGGGAGTGCAGGAGTCGCGGAAGGAACCGCCGGCAACCGCGACACGCCAGGTCGAAGCCCCGCGTCCCGGCCGGAAGGACCGCGGCGAGCCGGGTCGAAGGCTCGGCCTCCAGTACCTCGGCGCATTCCGGACAGTGCAGGCCGCCACCGGCCGCGAGCTGCGCGCCGAGCTGAACCCGCTGCCGGTAGTTGTATGAGCGCCATGCCCTGCCGCTAGGACGGGACCGCATGCGACCTCCCGGTATAGGCATCCACGTGGGCAACTGTGCAATCCGTGTTCCCTGCCGCCGCGCCGTGCGATCCCGCGTTGCCCGAGTCCGGCGAGCCGTCAGCTCTCCTCGAACACCCGTAAGCCATCAGCGACGCCACGTATGTCGCGGTGAGGCGATTTCAGGCGGAGTTGGCGACCGGCACCGCGGAACCCTGTGCCCGACGGCGTACAACTGCGAGCCGCCGCCGGAGCTCGGTCTCCGACATCGTCTGAAGGGTCCGCTCCGCCGAGCGACGGCTCTGCCAGCGAACTTCCGGCATCGACATCGCCGGTCCCGCGCCATCAGCCGGTTGAAAGATCAAGTGCCAGCGGCCGTGGTGCCGCGGAGTCGATTCCTCGCGCGCGGTCGCAGTCCACAGGCGCCCGGCCTGATCGGCAAACGTCTTCATTCAGGTATTCTCCTTGGGTACCGAATTGCGTAGCAGCTCCTGAATCGCCGAGTCGCTCAAGCTGTCGAGCTCGATCTGCGCCGCCTCGTGACTGGGAGCTCGGAGCAGCGTCTGGCGAATTCCGCCCTCCGGGTTGCCTTCTACCGGCACGAAGAGCGCGTACCAGTTGCCCCAGGATTCGCGGCCGAGGACGATGTCCCATGGCCTGCCCTGGCCGTCGACGAACCTGCGCATTCACCAGGCCCCTTGCGTGAAGCGTCGCTGAACCGCCACATGAACTCGCCGATGTGCGGTACTCCTGGCGCGGCGTTCCGTTGCGTTCGCCGCGGCCATCGGCAAACACGATCCACACCCAGCGTGCGGAGACTCTCGAATGCCGGTCACATTGGCGCAGCGGCTCGAAGAAGGCATCTACCAGATCGTCTCGCTGCTGCCCGATCTCGGGATCGCGCTCGGCATCCTGCTCGCCGGATTCGCCGTCGCGGCCATGATCGAGCGCGGCACAGCCTCGTTCCTTCACCGGATCGGCTTTGACCGGTGGATGGATGAAGGCGGCGTGACCGAAGCGCTCGACCGGGCAGGCACG
>DATMSC010000652.1:0-3159 GCA_035565595.1 Longimicrobiales bacterium
GCGCGCTCTACTTCGTGGACTGGTACAACCCGATCATCGGGCACATGCAGCACAATCTCCGGGACGAGACGCGCGACCACTCGCACGGGCGGATCTACCGCGTCACCTACCCCGGCCGGCCGCTGCTCGAACCGCCGGCAATCGCCGGCGAGCCCATCCCGGCGCTCCTCGAGCTGCTGAAATCACCGGAGGACCGGGTGCGCTACCGCGCGAAAATCGAGCTGAGCGCACGCAACACGGAGGAGGTCATCTCCGCAGTGCGCGCATGGATCGAGACACTGGACCCGGCCGATCCGATGTACGAGCACCATATGATGGAGGCGCTCTGGGTGCACCAGTGGCACGACCGCGTGGACGAGGCGCTCCTCACGCGCATGCTGGAATCGCCCGCGCCGCTCGCCCGCGCCGCCGCGACACGGGTGCTCTGCTACTGGCGCGACCGCGTGTCCGATCCGCTCGGCCGCTTGCGCGTGCTCGCCAACGACCCGCACCCGGCGGTGCGGCTCGAGGCGGTGCGCGCCGCGAGCTTCTTCCAGACACCCGAGGCGGCGGAGGTCGCGCTGACGTCGCTCAACCACCCGCAGGACAGGTTCCTCGAGTACACACTCGACCAGACGATGGCAACGCTGGAGCTGTTCCTGCGCTGATGATGGGTGTCCGCAGGATGACAGGCTGGAAATCCCCGGCGCCACGCAGCTTCGCGTCGCAGGGTCGGGCGGTGCTCTTCGCGACACGATGTGCTGTCGGGTCAGCATGCCTGCTGCTTGCGGCGTCGCTGCCCGCCGGGGCCGTGCGCCTCCAGGAGGCGCCACCGCCCAGGATCCTGCTAGACCTCCCGCCGCAGGCCGTCCAGTACCAGCTCGACCGCCTCACCCCCGGCCAGCTCGTGCAGGTCGAACGTCGCGACGACGATGTCCGATACCGACCGATATACGTCGCGCTACTCACCCGCCCGGGGCTCGCGCAGACGTACCGGGAAGAATCGCTCGCGGCGCTGACGAAGCTGGACGGGGTGAGCCCGGCCCGAGTCATCCTCGATCTCGTCGCTGGCGGCCCCGAAGAGCCGTGGCCCGCCGCGCCGATCCTGAGGGATCTGCTGTACGGCATGCCACCGACGGCGCTGCGGGGAGAGCGGAGCGGGTTCGAGGAGCTGGCGGGCGACGCGGCGGCACAGCGCTACGCCCGCGAGATCGCTTACGGCGCCATCCTCCTCGCGGACGACGACGCCGGTCCGGCCTGGGACCTCGCCCGGGAGACCGCGACGCTCGGGGACCTTCTCCGCGCCGCGCCGCACCTCCCCGGCGACGCCACCGCCGGGATCGCGGCGGGGCTCGCCGAACGGCTGGTCCTGGTCGTGTCCGCCGGGATCACGGACCCCGAAACGCGCGCCGCGGCGCTGACGGCGCTGGCGTGGGCCCGTCCCGACGCCGCGACGTTCCGGATGCTGGCCGGAGAGGTGATCGGTGGTGCGGACGCCGCCGCGCGGGAGGCGGCGGTGCGCGGGCTCCTTTCGATTCCGGTGGCGGAGTGGCCCTCGGCCGGGATCGAGCTCCTGGCCAGGGCGCTCCTGGATCGCCTCGCGGAGACACCTCTCGAGGAGCGGACCGGACCTGCCGGTGCCGATGCGCTCCAGCTTGCGGACGCGCTGGTCTCCCGCCTCCCCGCCGGAGCCGCGGACGAGCTCCGCGCCGAACTGCGCGGGCTCGGCGTCCGCGTCGCCCGCATCGGTACGATCCCCGAGAGAATGCTTTTCGACAGGCGCTGGTTCGTGGCCGAGGCCGGACGCCCGGTGCAGATCCAGTTCGACAATCCGGACGCGATGCCGCACAACCTGGTTGTCGGCTACCCCGGCTCTCTCCAGGTCATCGGTCAGGCTGCTTCGGCCATGCAGTTGACCGACGACCCGGACGTCAAACCGTTCGTCCCCAATCTGCCCATCGTCATCGCCGCAACGGGGCTGGTGGCGCAGGGGAATTCGGAGCGGCTAAGTTTCATCGCACCGGACATGCCCGGGTCGTACATCTACGTCTGCACCTTCCCGGGTCACTGGATGCTCATGTACGGCGTGATGCTCGTGGTCGAGGACCTCGAGGCGTGGGAGGCGAATCCGCAGCCGCCAGTCGATCCCATGAGCGGCGAACCGTTCCCACTGGACGCGGAGGGTTGACCTCCGTCCACGAAAGAACGGCGGAGGCCGGAATATCGCGCCCCATTCCCGCCAGTTTCATCGGCAACCGGGACGCCCGCGCGACGTCGGATCGAGCGAGCGGAGTTGACGGAAGTCGATCGGCAGACCTACCCTTCCGCCCGAATTCGACGCAGAAGCGATGATCCACCCCTTCACCGCGAAGGATGGGAGCACCCTACGCCACGGCGACAACGCCGCCGCGACGTACGCATGCCGCGGCCTACCTGGCGAAGGGACGCCCGAATTCAAGGAGGCAGGAGAATGTTCGTACGCGACCGAACCCGGGCACTGCTGGCGACCGTAGCTCTACTTGCCGCGCTCGCGGTATCCTCGCCGGCAGCGGCGCAGGTCACGCCGGCCATGGCCGCCGAGCCCATACCCGACTGGGCGCCGGAGTGGGTGGCGCAGGTCGGCGCACGCACCCAGCCGTCCGATGACCGTGTGTGCCCGGTGGCGGAGCACGGCGCCGTGGCCGACGGCGTGACGGTCACCACGGCGGCGATCCAGGCCGCCATCGACGCCTGCTCGGCCGCCGGCGGCGGTGTCGTCACCTTCGCGCCCGGCACCTACCGCACGGGCGCCATCTTCGTGAAAAGCAACGTGCACCTGCGCGTGGACGAGGGCGTCACGCTCATCGGCAGCCAGAACGACGAGGACTACCCGACGATCTGGACGCGTGTGGCGGGGATCGAGATGTACTGGCCCGCCGCGCTCATCAACGTCAACGGCCAGCAGAACGTGAAGATCTCCGGCGGCGGCACCATCGACGGCGACGGGCAGAAGTGGTGGGACCTGTATTGGGACATGCGCCGGAACGACTACGAGCCGCGGGGACTCCGCTGGGCCGTGGACTACGACGCCCAGCGCGTCCGCCTCATGGTCATCTCCGAGTCGTCGGATGTGACCATCGAGAACCTGGACCTGCGCCGATCCGGCTTCTGGACGGTACAGGTCGTCTACTCCGAGCACGT
>DATMSC010000653.1:0-5284 GCA_035565595.1 Longimicrobiales bacterium
CGGCCGGGTCGACCGAGGTGACCAGGAACTCGCGCACCGCCTCGATGAACGCGCGGCCGCGGGCGTCCTGCTCCGGATCCGGCGAGGGGATCGGGTCGATCAGGTCGAGGCGAAGTCGACCGAGGAAGAGCTCCCGAACGAAGCTCGGGCGAGTCCATTCGGTTTCCCGAGCGGCTTCGGCGACCGCGCGGGCTTCCGCTTCGGACACGGGCTGGGGAGCGACGGCGGGTGCCGGGTTCGGCGTCGTCTGGGTGCTCATGGGGTCACCTGGTCTCACCCGAGGATATACTTGGCGATGGTCTGGAGCTGCATGTTCGAAGTGCCTTCGTAGATCGTCCCGATCTTGGCGTCGCGGTACAGCTTCTCGACCGGATACTCGCGGGTGAAGCCGTTGCCGCCGTGCAGGTCGACGCAGCGGGAGGCAATGTGCTGCGCGGTTTCCGACGCGTACAGCTTGGCCATGGCGGCCTCCGCGAGGAAGGGTTTGCCGGCCGCCTCGAGCCTCGCCGCGTTGTAGACGAGCAGGCGGGCGGCCTCGAGCCGGGTGCGCAATTCGGCGAGCTGGAATTGTACGCCCTGGAAGTCGGCGACCGGGCGGCCGAACTGCTCCCGCTGGCGGACATACCGGAGGGTGTGATCGAGTGCGCCCGCCGCGAGCCCGACCATCTGCGCGCCGATTCCGATACGCCCCTCGTTGAGCGTCTCGATCGCGACCCTGTACCCCATCCCGACCTCGCCGAGCAGGTGCGTGCGCGGTACCCGGCAGTCTTCGAGGACCAGCTCGGTGGTGGAAGAGGCGCGTATCCCGAGCTTGTCCTCCTGCTTACCGGTACTCACACCGGGAGTATCTCGTTCCACGAGGAATGGTGTAACGCCGCGATATCCGCGCTCCGGGTCGACGTTCGCGAAGACGATGAAGAGCCCGGCTTCGGCTCCGTTCGTGATCCACGATTTTCGGCCGGACAGCCGCCAGTAATCGCCATCTTCGCGGGCGCGGGTCCGGAGCGCAAACGCATCGGATCCCGCGTGCGATTCCGAGAGCGCGAACGCGCCGACGAGGTCCGTGGCGAGGCGGGGGAGCCAGCGCTCCTTCTGTTCGTCGCTCCCGTACGCGAGAATGCAGTTGTTGACCAGCGTGTTCTGTACGTCGACGAAGACGCCAACGCTGGGGTCGACGCGCGAGAGCTCCTCCACGACCAGCACGCTGGCGAAGAACGACGCGCCGGCGCCGCCCCACCGTTCCGGGATCTGGATACCCATGAATCCGGCATCGAAGATTTGTCGCACCAGCACCGGATCGAACCTCGCCTCGCGGTCCATCTCTGCGACGCGAGGCCTGACGAACTCCTCGGCGAACGTGCGGGCGGCCTCCCGGAACATGCGTTCGTCATCGGACAGCTCGGTGAGGGGTGGGTGAGCTGCTTCTGGCCGGATCACGGGTGCCATCCTCGAGACGGGGTGGGCGAAGTCAGCTTCATGGGCTCCGGAGCGCCGCGTGCATGGCTGGCGGCCGGATGGCCCCTGGATAGACTAAGGCGCGCCGCCGGATGATCCGGCGGCGCGCCTGGGGTCTGCCGCAATCCGACGCGATGCCGTGGCACCGTCGGCGCGGACACGTTCCGCGGAATCGGCTAGGCGCCGAAACGGCGATCGCTTGCCCGAGTCGGACTACTGACAGCATCAGAACTAGACAAGGGATCACCTCCTTTTCACGGGTGGACGATAGGGCGCGACGTAGCGGGTTCGCGGACCCGCGGTCCGCCAGCGACGTCGCCTGGGACGGGGCTGGCGGCCCATGACCCGCGCGGCGAGGCGCGGGCCGGCATGCTGCTACTCTATCCACACATGGCGGGTTCCGCAACTCCCGGGCCGGAGCTGGCACGAAACGGGCTTGACGCTCCATCGAGGCGCGCCTATAGTGACCGCGCCCACACGTGAGCACGCGCGCGGAGGCATCATGTCGGAGATTCCCCAGGACCTCTACTACTCCAGGGACCACGAATACCTCAAGCCTGCGGAGGAGGATGACCACGTCTACTACGTGGGCATCACCGACTACGCGCAGGGCGAGCTGGGCGACATAGTTTATGTGGATCTGCCCGACGAGGGCGACCGCTTCGCGCAGCGTGAGGTCTTCGGCACGGTCGAGGCCGTCAAGGCCGTCAGCGACCTGTACTGCCCGGTCAGTGGTGAGGTCGTGGAAGTCAACGCGGCGCTGGTCGATGACCCGTCGCTCGTGAACTCCGATCCGTACGGCAAGGGGTGGATGATCAAGCTCCAGATCAGCGACGAGACGGAGCTGGAAAACCTGCTCAGCGCCGACGAGTACGAAGCCCACATAGAGTCGGAATAGGCGCGCGCCGCCGACGAATGACTCACCTCCCCCTTCAGCCAACCGAGACCGGAAACGCCTTCCTCCAGCGCCACATCGGCCCGGAGCCGGGCGACATCCGGCGCATGCTCGACCGGATCGGATTCGAATCCCTGGAAGACCTGGTCGATGCCGCGGTCCCGCCCGGCATCCGGCTGAGGGAGTCGCTCCGGCTCGAAGCGCCGGTGAGCGAGCACGAGATGCTCGCCGAGCTGGCAGCCATCGCCGGACGCAACCGCATCTTCCGCTCCTTCATAGGCGCCGGTTATCACGACTGCATCACGCCGCCCGTGATCCAGCGGAACATCCTCGAGAACCCCGGCTGGTACACGGCGTACACGCCGTATCAGGCGGAGATTTCGCAGGGCCGGCTCGAGGCGCTGCTGAACTTCCAGACCATGATCGTGGACCTCACGGGTCTGGAGATCGCGAACGCCTCGTTGCTGGACGAGGCCACTGCGGCTGCGGAGGCGATGGCGCTCTGCCACGCGGTCAAGGGAGGTGACGGTCCCGGCATCTTCTGGGTCGCCGCCGACTGTCATCCCCAGACGATTGCCGTGGTCCAGACGCGCGCAGCGGCCAGGGGTTTCGAGATCGAGATCGGCGACATCGACGCGTTCGTACCGCGCCCCAAGCTGTTCGGCGCGCTGGTGCAGTACCCTGCGACCGACGGTGCAGTCCGTGATCTTCGCGGGTTCTGCGAGCGGGTCCACGGAGCCGACGCTCTGGTCGTCGCCGCCGCGGACCTCCTCGCACTCACGGTGCTCACACCGCCGGGCGAGTGGGGCGCCGACGTCGTGGTCGGCAGCACGCAGCGGTTTGGCGTGCCGATGAATTACGGCGGTCCGCACGCGGCTTTCCTCGCGACGCGTGACGAGTTCAAGCGCCAGATGCCGGGGCGTATCATTGGCGTGTCGAGGGACACGCGGGGGCGGCCGGCGCTGCGGATGGCGCTCCAGACGCGCGAGCAGCACATCCGGCGCGAGAAGGCGACGAGCAACGTCTGCACCGCACAGGTGCTCCTCGCCGTGGTCGCCGGGATGTACGCCGTCTACCATGGTCCCGACGGGCTGCGTGCGATCGCCGAGCGCGTGCACGCACTCGCTGCGCTCCTGGCGCACGGCCTCCGCCAGCTCGGCCACGACATCGTGCACGAGCGCTTTTTCGACACGATCCGCGTGCGGGTGGCGCCTGCCGCGCAGGCGGAGATCCTGGACGCGGCCCGTGCGGCGGGGATGAACCTGCGCCCGTACGATGACGGCTCGATCGGCATCGCGCTGGACGAGACCACCACCGTCGCCGACGTGGAGGCGCTGTGGAGCGTCTTCGGGGGCGGTTCGCCGCTCAACGTGGCCGAGCTGGCGGGGCCCGCGGCCGACGCGTTCCCGATCCCGCTCCCGCGCACGTCGCCGTACCTGACGCATCCGGTTTTCCACCGCTACCGGTCGGAAACCGAGATGTTGCGGTACCTGAAGCGGCTCGAGTCCCGGGATCTCTCGCTCACGACGTCGATGATCCCCCTCGGCTCGTGCACCATGAAGCTGAACGCGACCGCGGAGATGCTGGCCATGACGTGGCCGGCGTTCGCCCGGCTGCACCCGTTCGCTCCGGTCGAGCAGGCGGAAGGGTACAGGGAGCTGTTCGAGCAGCTCGATAGCTGGCTCGCCGAGATCACGGGGATGGCGGCGGTCTCGCTCCAGCCGAATGCAGGTTCACAGGGAGAGCTGACCGGACTGCTCGTGATCCGTCGCTATCACGAGGAGCGCGGCGAGTCGCACCGGGACGTGTGCCTGATCCCGCAGTCGGCGCACGGGACGAACCCGGCGAGTGCGGTCATGGCCGGGTTTCGCGTGGTGGTGGTTCGCGCCGACGCCGATGGCAACATTGATATCGACGACCTCCATGAGAAGGCGGCCGCACACGGTGACCGGCTCGCAGCGCTCATGGTCACCTATCCGTCCACGCACGGGATCTTCGAGGAATCGATCCGCGAGGTGTGCGACGTCGTCCACGAGCACGGCGGCCTGGTGTACGTGGACGGCGCCAACATGAACGCGATGGTCGGGCTCGCGCGCCCCGGCGACTTCGGCGCGGACGTCTGCCACCTGAACCTGCACAAGACGTTCTGCATTCCGCACGGCGGTGGTGGGCCCGGCATGGGACCGATCGGCGTGGCGGAGCACCTGCGGCCCTTCCTGCCGGGGCATCCGGTCGTGCCAACCGGGGGCGACCGCGGGATCGGCGCCGTCTCGGCCGCGCCGTGGGGGAGTCCGGCGATCCTGTCGATCTCCTGGGCGTACATCCGGATGCTCGGCGCGGAAGGGCTGCGACACGCCACCGAGGTCGCGATCCTGAACGCGAACTACATTGCGAAGCGTCTGGAAGGGCATTACGACGTCCTGTACCGCGGTCGCGCCGGGCTGGTTGCCCACGAGTGCATCATCGATCCCAGGCCGTTCCGGGCGTCGGCCGGCGTGGAAGCGGAGGACATCGCCAAGCGGCTGATGGACTACGGGTTCCACGCCCCGACTGTCTCGTTCCCTGTGCCGGGGACGCTGATGATCGAACCGACGGAGAGCGAGTCGCTCGCAGAGCTGGACCGCTTCTGCGACGCGCTGATCGCGATCCGCGAGGAGATCCGCGCCATCGAGGAAGGCCGGTTGGACCGCCGCGACAACCCGCTGAAGAACTCGCCGCACCCGGCGGAGGTCGTGGCTGCCGACACGTGGGACCACGGCTACAGCCGCGAGACGGCGGCGTTTCCCGCGCCGTGGACGCGCGAGCACAAGTTCTGGCCGTACACGTCGCGCATCGAGAGCGCTTACGGCGATCGCAACCTGATGTGCGTCTGTCCTCCACCGAGCGCGTTCGAGGCTTGATCCGGATCGGCCGGCCCGCGAGCCACCGAGGGTG
>DATMSC010000654.1:0-6306 GCA_035565595.1 Longimicrobiales bacterium
CCGCGCGCGTTTTCGCCGTGGTCGACGTGTGGGATGCGTTCCTCTCCAACAGGCCATATCGCCGGGCGCTACCGGAACCCGAGGTGAAGTCGCGTATCAGGGCGCTGGCCGGCTCCCACTTCGATCCGGAGGTTGTCGATAAATTCCTTCAGATGGACTGGGGTCTTCCGGCACGGCTGAGGCGGTAGCGTTCTCGAGCGGGATGTCCGGATCGAGCTCCGGGCTCCACTGTACCACCCTGTTCCGCCCCGTAGCCTTCGCCGCGTACAGCGCCGCATCGGCGCGCCGGAGGAGCTCGTCCGGAGTCATCATGCCGTCGGCAATGGCTGCGGCCACGCCGATGCTCAGCGTCACGACATCTGCGGCACCGGACCGGTCGTGAGGAAGCCCGAGTGAGCGGACTGCGGATCGGGCAGCCTCCGCCACCTGCACGCCACCCCGGACGTCGGTGCCCGGCAGCACGATGACGAACTCTTCGCCGCCGTAGCGGGCCACCAGGTCGGCCGCCCGGTTGGCCACCTGTGGCAGCACGCCGGCAACTCGGCGCAGGCATTCGTCGCCGGCGAGGTGGCCGTACCTGTCGTTGTAGGCCTTGAAATAGTCCACGTCGCAGAGGAGCACGGCGATCGATTCCCGGTTACGCCGGAGCCTCGCGAGCTCCTGGCTCAGCCTGTCCTCGAGAGTGCGGCGGTTGGCCAGCCCGGTGAGCGGATCCTGGGAGGAGAGCCGCGCCAGCTCTGCGTTCGTGCGGGTGAGCGCCCGTTCCGCACGGTCGATGTCCCTGCGAAAGAGGAACGAGAATACACCCGCCAGAAATATGGCGCCGAGCGTGCTCATCGCGAACGCCGGCTTACGTGCCGGCTCCAGCAGCTCGACCGGCGAAACGCCGGGCGGAAACGCAAAATGACAGACGACGTGGAGGAGCGCGGAGAGCCCCATCAAGAGCAGTGGCACCACGTCACGACCGGAAACGTACAGCAGACCCAGGACCGAGGACAGCGAAAAATAGAAGAGGTGGACGCCGGAATCCCTGCCGATGAGCGCAGTTACGGTGAAGAGGTGGATGTAGATCGTGACCACCGCCAGGTTTCGGGCGAAAGTGAACCGCCCCGCCCGGTTGAGGCGTAGCACGATCGCGTACGAGCTGATCGCTACCAGGTTGGCGACCAGCACCGGCGCGTAGTAAACCACGTCGTGGATAAGGTAGTATACCAGATACGGTACCGTCGCCGCCGACGCGAGGTGAACGATCTGGTTGACCAGTACGATGCGCCGGGCGAGCCGGGGTTCCTGGCCGGCGGCTCCCATGGAGGCCGCGTCTCGGAACACCTGCACCAGGTTGCGGTAGGCCATTTTTTCGTTTGGAAAGCGGATCGGTTTCCAGAATGACGAAGTATTGCGCGGGCGGATCGCGCGGCACAAGCTCTCGCGGGATCCGCGCGCGCGTCCTACACTGCTCGGGAGGGCGGGTCGCGGAGCCGGCCCCATGTGCGCGAGATCGCAACCACGTGCAACGGTTGATCCATGCCCGAGGGACTGACTGAACCGATTGTCGAGAGCGCGTTACTCGTGCTCGCCGTCATCGGCATCCGACTGGTGACGGCACGGCTGATCCGGAGCAACATCGAGACGCCTGAGCTGAGGCAGCGGTGGCTCGTCCACACGCGCAACATCCTGATCCTGCTCCTGCTCCTGGGCCTGCTGCTGATGTGGGCGGACCGGCTGCAGGCGCTCGCCCTCTCCCTCGTCGCCGTCGCCATCGCGTTCGTCGTCGCGACGAAGGAGCTGATCCTCTGCCTGACCGGCACGGTACTCAAGGCGACGGCGCGCTCGTTCAGCATCGGCGACCGCATCCAGGTCCGGGATTTCCGGGGTGACGTCATCGACCAGAACATGCTCACGACGACGATCCTCGAGATCGGGCCGGGGAAGCTCACGCACCAGCGGACGGGCCGCATCGTCGTGTTGCCGAACTCCATTTTCGTGACGGAACCCGTCATCAACGAGAGCTACACCGATGACTACGTGCTCCACGTATTCACGGTCCCATTCCGGCGGGATGACGACTGGCGCAGCGCCCAGAAGGCGCTCCTCGCCGCGGCAACCCGGATCTGCGGCCCCTATCTCGACGACGTGCGCCGCCACATGAATCGCATAAGCGAAAGGCGCGGCCTTGGGCCGCCGTCCGTCGAGCCGCGGGTCACGATCTCCACGCCTGCGGCCGGTGAGGTCCACCTGATCGTGCGCCTGCCGGCCAAGTCCGGCGAACGGGGCGCGGTCGAGCAGGCTGTGTTGAGTGAGGTCTTTGCGACCAGCAACTACGTGACCGGGCGGATCTCCGACGAGCCGACCTCGGCTCCGGCGGATACCGGTGGATCCACTCCAGTTGGGCGTATTGGCGGTGTAGGCGTGACGGGTGGTGGCGGCGCTCCGGGTCCGGGCGGAGAAGGCGGGCCGGGCTAACCGGCCCGCCTCCGTTCCGTTGCTGGCTGCTCAGTCGAGCGAGAAGGGTGGATACTCGTCGCGGAGCAGGAGCAGGTACGCCTCGGTGCGCATTCCCCAGCGCATGACGCCGGAACCGAAGCGATAGAGCCCGGCCGGATAGCTTCCCGTGAGTACGATCGAAAACCACGCGATCACCGAGGTCACGAACCAGGCAACGCCGAGCAGGCTCACGACGATCAGGTGAGGCAGCGCCAGAATCAGCCGGAACGCCACCGTGAGTCTGTCGCGTGCGCCCTCGGGCTGAGTCACGTACAGCTCGGCCGGATACTCACCCTCGCCGAACGGAGGATACTCGTCGCGCAGCAGTGCGACGTATGCGATCGCGCGAACCCGCCAGCGCAGGTAGAAAGCGGAAAAGCCCCAGAGCGAGCGCGGGTGCTGGCCCGTGATCAGGATCGCGAACCACGCGAAGATCGACACCAGCAGCGCGACGATGCCGAGCAGACCGCCGTTCGATCCGGTGCGGAACCCGGAATCGTCCCCGCCGGACCACGAGTAGCCCGCGGCAATGGGACCGCCTACCAGGATCAGATGCGGGAGGGCAAGGAGGAGCCGGAACGCGCTCGTGATGCGATTGCGGTCCTGTGTATGGATCGGGAGTTCCAGGCGGACTGGGTAGGGTCGCGAGCTGCCGGTGGCGAATGCGCCGTCGTTCATTTCGTTCCTCGCTGATCGTTTCGACAGTACGCGGGCCTCATCGTCGGCGCCACCAACACACTCGCGTGACGTCGTCGGTCATCTTATCGTACAACGAATCGAGCGTGTAAAGAGTTTCGCGGCGATTCGCCGTCCGGGCCCGTGCCGGCTCCGTGGCGAGGGCAAAGCCGGCGCGCCTCCGCCTGCCCGGGGCGGTCCGGCCGTCCATTTCAGCCAGGAGGCGTCATGTTACGACCATCATCGTCGGGCTCGCCATCGTCGTGCTGATCGTTCTCGGCATCGCTGCCACCAGGTCGCCGATCATGCGGGTCGAGCGATATGCGACAATCCCCGCGCCCGCGGAAAAGATCTTCCCGCTCATCAACAACCTGCGCGAGTGGCAGGCGTGGTCGCCGTGGGAGCGGCTGGATCCGGCGTTGAAGCGGAAGTACGGCGGCGCCGAAGCCGGAAAAGGCGCCACCTACGAGTGGGAGGGGAACAAACAGGCTGGCAAGGGCCGGATGCAGGTCGTGGAGTCCGTCGAGCCGCGCTCGATCGTTCTCGATCTGCACTTTCTCAAGCCGTGGGAGAGTCGGGGCCGCATCGAATTCCTGCTTCGCCCGACCGAAGCCGGGACGGAGGTCGTGTGGACGATGGAGAGCCCCAGAACGTTCATGACGAAACTCGTGTGCGTTTTCATCAACATGGAGCGCATGGTCGGCCGCGATTTCGAATCCGGCCTCGCCAGGCTCCGGGAAGTGGTGACCGGCGCCAGTCAGAGCCCGGCCCGCAACAGCAGCGTGACGTGATATGCGATGAGCACGAGGTAGCCGGTGAGCACCCAGTGCAGGACACGCTCGACGCGGAGTTTCGTGCCGAATACCGGGATCTGGGAGCATGCCACGATAATGATCAATGCCCCGGCAGTGATGGCGATCTTCAGGTTCACGAAGAGCCGGACATCGTCATTCAGCAGCAGACGCATGAACGGGTTCCACTCCTCGGCCACGCCGGCATCGAGCAGGCGGAGCGTGAAAATCGCATCGACGGCGTTCAGGAGCAGAATCGCGATGACCAGCAGCAGCACGCGCGTGGGGTAGCGGTCCACGCCTGCGGTGAGGCCATCTCCCAGGATGATCGGGGAGCGCCGGCGGCCGCCGAAGATGTACCGCCAGTCGCTGTAGACGTGGGGCTTCCGCCGTCGATCGCCGTGCACGGCCGGATCCCAGCGCTCACCGGGGGCGGGCACCGCAGGCGCTGGCGCTTTCGTTCCGCCGTCGCGGGCGGCGGGCGCACGCTCCCGGGCCGAGCCGTCGCGCACGACCGCGGCGTTCGAACGGGTAGTCTCGGGCGGATTCAACGCTCTCTCCGATAGAGCCAGAGCGCGAGCGGCGAGAAGACGGCCACGATCACGGCCGACGCCACCAGCACCCAGAGCACGCTCGGCCACGCATCTCCTCCGCCGTGCATGAACGCGCGCATTGCGTTGGTGAGATGGGTGACCGGATTCACCTGTACGAGCGCGCGCACCCAGCCGGGCATGGTGGCCGGATCTACGAATATGTTGCTGACGAACGTCAGCGGGAAGATCACGATGAAGCTCGCGGTCATCACGGATTCCGCGGTCTCGACCAGGAAGCTCGCCACGATCCATATCCACGACACGCTGAACGCGAAGACGAGCACGAGCGCCATCCCCAGCACAACACCCGCCCACCCCGCCGCCGGCCGGAATCCGAGGGCGACGCCGACGCCGAGGACCACCAGCGCCGCGATAGAGTAGCGCAATACGTCGCCGAGCAGCGCGCCGACGATGGGTGCCGGTTGCCAGATCGGCAACGACCTGAAGCGGTCGAACAGCCCCTTGCTCACGTCGGTGTTGAGCCCTACGCCGGTGTAGACCGTGATGAACATGACGGTCTGCACCATGATCCCGGGGAGCAGGTACTGGATGTATTCCCGGGGTGAGCCCGCCAGCGCGCCGCCGAAAAGGAAGGTGAACAGCAGCGTGAACATCAGCGGCGTGACCGTCACGTCGAAGAGCTGGAAAGGCACGTGCTTGATCTTGAGCAGCGCCCTCCAGCCGAGCGTGAGCGAGGCGGACAGCGCGCTGGGCGGAGTGGCAGGCCGGGTTCCGGCGAACACCGTGCGCATCTCTGGCCCGCTCGCCGCCGCGCCCGCCCGGGTCGTCGGTTCCGCGTCCGTCATCTCCCCATCTCCGTCCCACTCGCCGTGGCGCCGCTACGGCCAGTGAGCGCCAGGAATACCTCATCGAGGCTGGGCTGCCCAAGCGTGAATTCGACCACCTGAACGCCGGCGGCGTCGAGTGCCCGCAAGGCGTCGCCGGCCGCTCCGGCGTTCGCGACCGTCGCGACCAGCGTGCCGGGATCGTTGCCCGCTGTAACGCCGTCCCCGAGCACCGGTGCGAGCACGGCGACGGCGGTCTCGCGCTGGGACGGCGGGTGCACCCGTACGTGCAGCGTACTGACACCCACGGCCGCCTTCAGCTCGCGGCTCGTGCCCTCGGCGATCACGCGTCCGTGATCGATCACGGCCAGCCGTTCCGCGAGCCGATCGGCCTCTTCGAGGTATTGGGTGGTGAGCAGTACCGTCGTTCCGCCCGCCGCTATCTCCCGCACGATGTCCCACACCTGGTTCCGGCTACGGGGATCGAGCCCCGTCGTCGGCTCGTCCAGGAAGACCAGCTCGGAAGTCGCGATCAGACTCGCGGCGATGTCCAGCCGTCGGCGCATGCCGCCGGAATACGTGCGGACCTGCCGCCCCGCGGCATCTTCCAGCTCGAACGCGTCGAGGAGCTCGGTCGCGCGGCGGCGGGCGTCCCGCCATGAAAATCCGAGGAACCGACCCAGCAGGATCAGGTTCTCGCGGCCCGTGAGGTCTTCGTCGACCGACGCGAACTGCCCTGTCAGGCTGACCTTGGCGCGGACCAGCGCGGCTTCCTCCACAACGTCGTGCCCGAGCACCCGGGCAGTGCCGCCATCCGGGCGAAGCAACGTGGTCAGCATGCGTATCGTCGTGGTTTTTCCGGCACCGTTGGGACCCAGCAGTCCGTACACTGAACCGCGGGCCACCTCGAGGTCGATACCATCCACGGCGCGCGTACTGCCGAACACCTTGACCAGCCCCGTCGTGACTATCGCTGCC
>DATMSC010000655.1:0-2362 GCA_035565595.1 Longimicrobiales bacterium
GAACGGCACCGAGACGTCCGCGTAGCTCACAGGGATGACCGGGACCCGGAGCGTGCCCGTGAGCGCCGCGCCGCGCTCGGCCAGCTCCGCCGGCGACATGCCGTGCAGCTCCCCCGCGGCCAGCAGCTCCGCCCGGTTCCGTTGCACGTCCGCCGCCCGCGCCAGCCACGCCCGGCTGAACTCCAGCGGCACGATCGGTGAAGCGTCCAGCCCCTCGATCACCGCGGGAGGCGCTACGACGGCGCCCGCAGCGGCCGGCGAGGGCCACTGGGCGGACCCGACGGATGGGACCGCCAGTACGCTCGCGACCGCCGCGGCCATGAACATGGACGCGCGGACACGAACGCATGTCGGGATGCGGGCGACGTCGCGAATAAGCCACTCCTTCGCGGCACCGGGCGCGGACTCCGCGCCGTACGGCTATGGTCGTGTGTGGGATGGGTTACTACGAGGAGAGCGTCAACCGACGATCCTGCGTTATCCCTAGTATCACCCCGACGGTACTACCCGGTCAACCCCTGCCGGAGCCCGCAAATCGGGCATTCACGGGGGGTTGCCGGATCGGCTCCGCTTGTTATATTTCAATTCTGCGCACCAACCCGGTGCTCAGCCATGCGGCCACCGGCGCGCAGCAACGCCCCCATCGTCTAGTGGCCTAGGATATCTGGTTCTCAGCCAGAAGACCGGGGTTCGATTCCCCGTGGGGGTATGCAGGATCGCAGCAAAAGGCGGGTCGCGTAGCCTGGCGGAGCTCGTCGACAGGGCTACCGCCCTTGCCTGAAGCGAATCGGGTCGCGTAGCTCAGTTGGTTAGAGCGCACGGTTCACATCCGTGAGGTCGTAGGTTCGAGTCCTACCGCGACCATCATCGATCAATAGTAACAACGACGTAGCCCCGGGTGGGGAAGGTGGGGCACCCTGCCCGGCAGGCCTCCCCCCTGTCATCGCCTCACCCGATACCGGGCGGGCCAGCGTCACCGCCGCGATCCTTCCGGGGTCCGGCCGCCCACACGTGCGCCGGATCTCTGTCAGGTTGTCGCCAATCCAGTCGGCCACCAGCGAATCGGCCATGCCCAGCTCGAGCATCTCGCACGCGCACGGGTGGCGGGGCGAGTGGGCCGTGCGCCGCCCCGGCACGGTCAGCCCCACCTCGATGCCCGCCTGTAGAGAGACACCCAATATTACGCAGTCTGGAGACACCTACTTTTACGCACCCCATCAGGTTTCTGCGGGGGAGTTCACCTACTTTCGCGAGACGTGGGAAGATTGCGGTTGCAGGAGTTCGTCCAGCTCACGGAGGCGGTAGCTTCGTCCGTCGATGTGGATGACATGCACATGGTGCAGGAGCCGGTCGAGGATCGCGGTGGTCAGGATCTCGTCGCCCGCGAAGATCTACGGCCAGTCCCGGATGTGCTTGTTGCTCGTCATCACGATGGAGCCCTTATCGTAGCGTGCGCTCACCAGACGGAAGGAGAGATTCGCCTCGTGGCGGTCGAGCGGTCGGAAGCCGACCTCGTCCACGATGAGGAGCGCCGTGTTGAGGTATCGCTTCGCCTTGAGCCGGGCCGGCGGAATCGCCGCGTCACTCTTGAGCGCGCGCATGAGATCGTCCAGGACGAAATGCGTGGCGCTGAAGCCGTTCTTGATGGCCTTCACTCCCAGGGCGGTTGCCAGATGACTCTTGCCGACGCCGGGCGGTCCCAGGAACAGGACGTTGCTTCGCGCGGATGAACGCGCAGGTAGCGAGCGCTTCGACCTTGCCGCGGTCGGCGCGTGGCTGGAACGTCCAGTCGAAGGATGCGAGCGTCTTGCCCGGGGGCAGTCCGCTGAGCTTCAGGCTGGTGGCTACGCGACGCTCGGTTTTGCTCTCGATCTCTCGCTCGATGACGCGCTCGAGGAAGCGGACGGGTGAGAGATCCTCGCGAGCGGCCTCCTCCACGAGCTCCGGAAGACATTCGGCCACGTAGGTGAGCTCGAGCGATTCACACTGGGCGGCGACGGTGTCCAGGTCGACCTGAGCGCGCCTGCTCATCGCGCCGCCTCCATCAGGCGGACGTAGGCGTCCAGTGGACGGCGAACCTCGATAGTGCGTCCACGTGATTGCGGGCGGCCACGATCGCATCAGCAAGCGATTGCGGTAGCTCGCCGCGGCGCTCCATATCAACGGTGTCGGCAGGATCTTGCTGCATGGCCTGGCGAACGGCCGTCCGCACCTGTTCGGGAAGCTCCGTCCACCGATCGGTACGGAACTCCGCCTTGAGCGCCCGGCGGAGATCGGCTGCAATGTTACGGACTCGCCGGACTTCCGCGCTTTGTAGCTGACGCCGTTGGCGGTCCAGGTCGGCGGTGACTCGATCGAGCAC
>DATMSC010000656.1:0-1701 GCA_035565595.1 Longimicrobiales bacterium
AACCACAACGGCGGCCAGCTCGCGTTCGGGCCCGACGGCATGCTCTACATCGGCATGGGCGACGGCGGTGGCGCCGGCGACCGCAACGGCAACGGCCAGAACCCCAACACGCTCCTCGGTGCGCTGCTCCGGATCGACGTCGACGGCGGCACGCCGTACGCGATCCCGCCCGACAACCCGTTCGCCAACGGGGGCGGACGCCCCGAGATCTGGGCGATAGGGCTCCGGAACCCGTGGCGCTTCTCCTTCGATGTCGAGACCAACCGCATCTACATCGCCGACATCGGCCAGAACCGCGTGGAAGAGATCCACGTGGCGCCAGCGGACGCTCCGGGGCTGAACTACGGCTGGAACACGCTGGAAGGCACGCTCTGTTTCGAACCGAACACGGGGTGCAACCGGACCGGTCTGCTCGAGCCGGTCGTCGAGTACGGACGCCAGGACGGTGTGTCGATCACCGGCGGGTACGTCTACCGCGGCCAGAGCATTCCCGAGCTCCAGGGCCACTATCTCTACGCGGATTATCGCAGCGGCTGGATCCGCAGCTTCCGCCTCGCCGACGACGGTTCCGTGACCGACGAGCGCCAGCTCGTTCCCCCCGGCACGGGAAATTTCACGTCCTTCGGCGTGGACGCGGTCGGCGAAATGTACGTGGTGACCCACAGCGGTACCGTATATCGCCTGGCTCCGGGCGAATAGGACCGCGAGAGCCGAGGGCGGGTCCTACGCCGTTTGGCCGCGGGTCCACGGGGTGAGCCCGGCGCCCGCATACGTCGATCGATCAGGTCGTAGACTCGTTGTTGGCACATTGCCTCGCCCGCCGCGAGCGCGCGGCGCACCGCCTTGCCGTATTCATCCCGGAACAGCCTGAGATGTCGTGCGTCGCGGTGCTGGGGGCGGGCCGGGGACCGCGATGGGGAGGAGCTGGCGCCCGTGCTGATACCGCCGGCGGCTAGTGTGGCAGTATCGCCGGCGCCGGAACGTCCAGCGATTCGGCGATCGCGCGGAACAGCTCGGCCTCGGCGGGACGTACGCGGCCGTCGTGGGCGATGCAATACGCGCACGCGTCGAGGAAGCGGCGGCGCACGCCCGTATCGCCGCGGCGGAGCATCTCGAGGGCTGCGGTGATGTCGTCGACGCCGCCGATCTGCGCTGCGTCCAGGAGGCGCCACGGCCCGGCACCGGCCGGGAGCCGGTTGGTGGCCGCGGCGAATGCGGTCCTGACCGCCTCGGGATCGGTGGCGCCGGAACGCGCGACGGCGGAGAGGACGCGCTCGACGGATTCGCGGAGCGGCGCGAGCGAGTGCACTTTCCCGTCCGCAGCTGCACGTGGCTCCGATTCCGAACCTCCGATCTGGCGGTTCAGGATCTGGATCAGCGCGAATTCGAAGAGGTTGGCACGGCCGTCCGCCGCAGCGAGCCTGCGCACCAGACTGCGGAAGGCCGTGGCGCGATCGGGAGCGAGCTGGCGAAGCGCCGGGAGCGCGAGGTCGACCAGCGGGAGCCGGGCCTCCGGCGGCTGAGCCAGAACGGGCCCCGCAAGTCGGTCCACGAGCGCCACGAGATCGTCGCCGCCGTGCTGGCGGATTGCCACGCGCTGAGCGTCGGCGATGGCGTCGTCGCCGGAGAGGAGGAGCGCGGCGACGAGCGCCCGTGCGCCAGCCGGGTCGTGCGCGGCGTCGCGCAGCTCGTCCGGAAGCG
>DATMSC010000657.1:0-8771 GCA_035565595.1 Longimicrobiales bacterium
CGTCGCTGGCGGGTCGACTGATCAGGGTGCCGCGGCGAAGTGGTGTACTGGCAGAGGTCCCGCGATGACCTGGAGCGCTGGCGCGAACGACCACCGTTGGACGCGACAATGAGCACGCGTTGGACCGGCGGTGATTCAAAAGCGGGTGCAATGGAGCCCCCTGGGCGGCATTCCGCATAGCGCATCGCCCTGAATGCCCGGCGCCCGGTGGACCCCCGCGAACGCGGGGATCCACCGTGGCCTGCTCATGCGCCGGCGTCTTATCGGGCGTTCGCCGGCACCAGGTTGGGGAACCGTGCAACCGCCGAATCGAGCTCCTGAAGCGTCAGCACGTCCGACCATTCGTTCCAGATGCTGCGCAGGAACCCGGTCGTGCTGCGGCCACCGAAGTTGTAGTCGATCGCCGCGCCGAACCACTCGATCATCTGTGCCTTTTGCTCGGGAGTCCAGCCGAAGTCGATGAACCTCAACGCGTAGGCGTAGTCCATCTGCACCGTCATGGACGTTTCCTCTGACAACATCGCGGTCAGGACCTGATCGATGATCCGCGAGTTGATCTCAGCGGACTGACGGCTCCGCAGATAGATGGTCTCCGGCATGCCGATGAGGGTGTTGGGCAGCAAACCCGCGCCGGACGCCGTGTACGCCAGCACCTTGGCCATTTCGAGCTTCAGTCGCGGCGTCTGGTCCGCGTACTGCGCGAGCACGATGTCACGCACACGCTGCCGCACTGGCGCCGGCGCGCCGCCGACCCGGTCCCACGCTGCGATCTCGAACATGCGCAGCGCGTCCAGACGATGCTGAGGCGAGAGGTCCGTGCGCTCCAGCCACTGGATCACCCGATCGTAGATCTCGCCGCGGTCGTTGTCCGACGTCACCGTGTTGTTGAGCGCGAGCAGCGCCGGGAACGCAGCAACCGGATCCGTCTCGGCCAGCGCCCGTTCACGCCACGCATCACGCGGCGTACGCTGGAGCGCGACGCGGGCAGCGTAGCGCACGAACCGGTCAGGATCGAACAGCCGTGCGTACATCGCGTTCGCGATCTCCGCGGTGGAGTTCGCAGGCGTCAACCCCTGCGCGACAACGGCCTCGATCGCGCGGCGTCGCACCAACGCGTCGTCGTCCTCGATCATCGACAGGGCGAGTGCCCTCGCCGCGTCCGAGCGCTGCAACCCGACCAGGAGCGCGACCGTGGCACGCACCTGCTGGTCCGGATCCGTCGCCAGCTCCCGCAGTTCCTCAACGGTCGGCGGGACCCCGTGCCGGTTCATCTCGAGTAGCGCCATGAAGCGATCTTCGCTCGCCTCACTGCGGTCCCGCGCGAGCGCGATCAGCGCAGCCCGGAACGCGTTCTCGCCCATGGACTCCTTCACCCGCTCGATCGCCGCGAAGCCCCAGCTCGACAGCGGCTGCGCCTGGCGCGTGACGGCGTAGATTCCGCTCATGTCCGGCTGTTCCGGCTCCGGTCCGACGTAACGCACCCGGAACAGGCCACCGTCCGCCCCGTTGAGCGTGAAGTACAGCATCCCGTCGGGCCCGACTTCGATGTCCGTGACCGGCAGAGACGGACCGCTGACGAAGGTCGCCGAATCGGAGCGCATGGTGTACGTAGCGCCATTCGGCGTCGCCTTGCTGTAGAGGATCCGGTGCCACGAGTAGTCGGCCTCGAAAATGACGTCGCGCCATTCGGGCGGGTACGCCCACGCGTGATATGCGGCGACGCCGGTAGGCGACCCCCGGTTCAGCTCGCGGACGGGCGGCAGGATGTCGAAATAGTCCATCGGCCACTTGTTGCTGCCGTTCCGGAACCCGTAGTCCGCGTTGGGCACGCCGTGGTACGACCGGATCTGCCGGTACCAGGGGCTGCCGATCTCCGGCTCCATGTCGCTGTCGAAGAAGAACGTCTCGCCGAGCCGGTTCCAGGTGAAGCCGACCGCGTTCCGGTATCCGGCGAACACGACATCCACCCGCTTCGCCAGCGTGTCCACGCGCACGACCGACGACTGCATCGTGGTCCTGCCCCAGCGGTCCGTCAGGCGCGGCAGGAAGTCACGCTCCGGATACAGCTTCAGGATGGAATCGAGATTCGTCGAGGTCTCGGTTGGCGGGCCGACGTTGCCGAGGATGACCTGAATGCTGCCGTCGGCCGCCCGCAGCACGCGGTGCGGACCATGATCGAACATCCCGGACTGGAAGGGTACGATACGCTCGACGCTCTCTGCCACGCCGTCGTGGTCGACGTCGCGCACCCGATACAGCCCGGCCTGCCAGTCAGGATTGTCCGGGCTCCCGAACTCCGTGGTCCAGTGGTCGTCAGGCTCCTTCGGTCCGAAGCCGACGCAGAAGAGATTCGACGGGTCCACCCACCAGAGGCCGTGGCAGGTGTTCACGTCCTGGGTGATCGGCGCCATCGCCTCGTAGATGCCGTCGCCGTCGGCATCGATCAGCCGCTGTGGCGCCGAACCACGCATCGCCGAGCTCGGCGAAACCCACGGACGTCCCTCGGCGTCGAAGGTGATGACGATCAGGTTCGACGATGCAATCGGGCTCTGATCCGGGGCCAACGGATTGTACGGCTCGAGATACGTCGGTCCGCCCTCGGGCGTGACGCGCTCCACCACGAATCCGGGGAGCGTTGCAAAACGTTGACCGTCCTCGAGCGTCACCTGCTGCGAGCTAACGATCGGTTGCTGCTGCGCTAATGCCGGTGTCGTCGCGGCGAGGGCCGCTACTACCAGGCCGACGCCCATCCTGGAATTGATTGGCATGCCTGTCGCTCCGTTCACATTCGCTGATATCCGGCGCCGAGGTCTCTCGCGCCGGGGCGGACCGGTTCGTGGCGACTTGCTCCTTGTGCGTCCACTGGTCTAATGAAACGGCAAAGGTAATCAGTCGTAGGTAGCCAGCGCAACGGGCGCCAGCAAGGCCGCGCGCACAGCGGCACCACACACCCTTGCCACACGCCCTGCGTCGCGGCATGCTTCGCAAGAGTCACCATCCGCATCGGGCCTCCTCGTGTTGTTCCGCGGGCCACGCAGAGGCACGGCCGCGGAGCGGCGTAAAGCACGATCCACGTCGATGATGCGTGACCTGCGCCCTGTTTGCGGGGTGCATCCCGTCCGGCCCGGGGCGCCGCAGGCCGTCCAGGGAGAAGCCCGCCGGGCGGGCTGACCATGCACCGTGCGGCGACTGATCACCGCGCACCGAAAACCGAATCCAATCATGAGCGACCCAACGGATCACGCCGCGTTCATGCGGCTCGCGTATGATCAGGCTCTCGAGTCCTACCGTGAAGGTGGCTTGCCGATCGGCGCGGTCATGGTCGAGGATGGCCGCGTCATCGCGAGCGGCCACAATCGGCGGGTGCAGGATGGCGACCCCACCGCACACGGCGAGATGGACTGCCTCCGCCGTGCCGGCCGACGCGCGCGCTACGATGGCGTCACGCTCTACACGACGCTGAGTCCGTGCATGATGTGCGCGGGCACCGTCGTCCAGTTCGGGATCCCCCGGGTCGTCATCGGCGAGGCGCTCAATTTTCCGGGCAATCCGGATTTCCTGCGGGAACACGGCGTGGAAGTCGAGATCGTGGATGACCCGGCCTGCATCGAGCTGATGCAGCGGTTCATCCGCGAGCGACCCGCGCTGTGGGACGAGGATATCGCCGGGCGGGAGGAAGTGTAGCAGCCGGATCGCCGGCGGGTGGCGCGATCGCTTCCAACAGGGGTCATCCGGACCGGGCCGGCAGGGACCGTCAAATGATGATGTTCGTGGGCACGCAAAGCTAAGCGGGCCGGGTCGAGTGACCCGGCCCGCTTAGCCTTCATGCCTGCCGCTACGACTCAGCGCGTTCGAGTCGCACGGGATCAGTTGCCCGGGGTCGGGGCCCGGTAGACCTGCGCGTCGGGATTGCCGCCGGACTGGATGAACGCCACCAGATCCGCCAGCTCCTCCTCGTTCAGCAGGTTGCCCAGGTTCGGCGGCATGGCCGAAACGTTGAGCTTCCGGACCGACACGATCTGCGTGGCCGGAACCTCGACAGGCGCCTGGCTCACGTCGCGCGGCCGGATGATCGCCCGGTCACCGTTGTACGTCACCGATCCGATCACCTTGCGCCCGTCCGCCAGCGTGAACTCACGGGCGTACCAGTTCGCCTCGACCACCAGATCCGGGACCGTGATCTTCTCGATGATGCGCTGCATCCCGCCCCGCGCCAGAGTCAGGTCCGGGCCAAGATCGCTGCCGTACTGGTTCACACGGTGGCACTCCGCGCAACCGGCGGCGAAGAACAGGTTCCGGCCCGCCTCGTAGTTGCGGTTGGTCAGACGCGGCTGCACCGCGGCCGTCGCCTCCTGCTGCGTCCACTGCCGGCCCGGGCCCTGCGGCGGCGTCACCACGAAATCCGGCTCGTCGACGAAAGTGCGGCCGGTAATGTCCGCCACCGCCGCGCGGTGCTCCGGCGAGGTGTGGCGCAGCGCCTCTGCCACCATGTCCTGCAGCATCGTGATGAAGACGGACCCGCCGCGGAAGGTCATGGCGTGGTTGGCGAACTCGAAGTACTCGCGCCGGAGCTGCTCCGTCCAGCCCTCGCGCTGCATGCGGAGCGCCCATGCGATCCCCATCGCCTCGGTCGGCGGCGGGTTCGAGATGATCGCCAGCGGGTTGCCGCCGTAGCGCGTGCTCCGCCGCATCCGCTGCTCCTGATAGAACGACGGCGCGACGCTCGGCGCGCGGTTGCGGATCAGCGCCATCGCCTTAGACGTGACCTGGTCGTCGCGCAGGTAGACCAGCACTTCGACCAGCTCCTTGTTGACGCGGTAGTCACCGCCCGCATCCGGGAGCAGCGCGTTCAGCGCCTGCCGGATCTGCGCCCGCTCCTCCTCGGTCGGATCGCCGAGCCGGATGAACACCAGCGAGAACGCCCGCAGCATGCCGAGCTTCTGGTCGGCGGTGAGCTGCGAAATCGGCAGCTCGAGGAGCGCGCGGGTCGCCGGGCCCCGGAACTCGGGCGTGCCGACACGGGCAAGCGCCACGATCGCCGCGATCCGGCCCTGCGGATTGGGCTCGGTCAACGCCCGCTGCGCCCAGGTGTGCACCGGCTGCCACTCGATGGCGACGCGCGCCGCGTTGCGGAGATAGCGGTCCGGGCTCGAGAGGTGCGGCCACGCGAAGTCGACGGCCGCCGGATCCACTCTGCCGTGGAACTCCTCGATCTGGTGCCGCAGCTCACGAGCCGCCCTCGCCTCAGGCGTGTCCGGCGCCGGGGCCGGCGCCGTCGACTCGTTGCCCGTGTAGACGACGCGCCACAGGTCGCCCTGCGTGCTCCGGCCACCCGTCAGGAAGTACAGGTGCCCGTCCGCGCCGATGACGGCGTCAGTCACCTGGAGCGAGTTTTCGATCTCCGAGTTGCCGGCGACGAACTCCTCGAACTCGGCGCGATAGCTCGAGCCATCGGGCGTCAGGTGGATCGCGAAGATCGTGCTGTACGTCCAGTCGAGCGCGTAGATGGCGTGCTGGTACTTCGCCGGGAAGCGCGCGCCCCGTCCCGAGATCACGCCCGTGGGCGAACCCGGACCGATCTCGGCCAGTGCGGGCCAGGTGTCTTCGTAGTAGGGCGGCAGCTTGCCGGTGCCGTGCCGCCACCCGAAGTCGCTCCCGCTCACGGCGTGGACGACGCGCGTGGGCCGGTACCACGACGAGCCCATATCGAATTCGAGATCCGAATCATACACGAAGACCTCGCCATGCTCGTTGAGGGCCGCGCCGTACGAGTTCCGGTAACCCATGCTGAACACGGCCACATCGGATGCGTCCTTGTTGAGCTTCAGGACGAATCCGCCCGGCGTCCACGTGCCGCGCGCGTGCCCCACGGCTACGCGGGGGAGCAGATGGTCCTCATCCCAGCCGCTCTGCGTGCGCCTGGTGATCAGCTCCTCCGAGAAGCTCGACATGTTGCCGGCGAGGAGGTAGAGGTGATCGCCGTCCTCGGCATCGACGACGTAGTGGGTGCCGTGCTCACCACTCCCCGAGGCCACGCCGAAGTACTCGACCAGGTCCAGCTCACCGTCCTGGTTGCGGTCGCTCAGGCGATAGAGGCCCGAGGCGTTGCTGCCATTCCGGTTCGCGTACAGGTAACCGAACGCGTACTCGAGCCCCTGGAAACCCGTGACTTCCAGCGGCACGCGCGTGACGGACTCGACTTCGGGATTCGTCAGAGTACCGCCGACCCGGATCCGGTAAACGCCGGCCTGCCCCTGGTCCGAGGCGTAGAGGCTGCCGTCCGGCCCGACCGTCAGCGAGACCCACGACCCCTGCTCCGAAAGCGGAATCGTGTAGAGGTGCTGCACTTCGAAGCCGGGGAGTACCACCTCGATGCGGTCGTTCTGGTTTTCGAACGCTCTGGGCTGCTGCTGTTGCTGAATGGCGCCGTATGCGACCGCAGCGCCACCTGCTACCAGCGGCAGCACGATGAGACCGAGTCGTTTCATCCTATTGCCCCCTGTTGCGCGGAACGGGAAATGGCTCGCCCCCGGAAGCGGGCGACGTGAGAACCGGCAGGCCGGACGTGACACGGCGCTTCGGGGCGGCAACGAGGCGCGACGAATTGAGCCACTCGCGTCCGCTCGGCATGGTCAACCCCCGGCACGTCGGATCAATCCGGCGGAGGCGAGTCGCCTGCTTCGCCTGCCGTCTTCGGACGCCACTTGGCTGCTGACGTTGGCGGCACTACGAAAGTGCCGGCCAGCGATCGCGAGCGTGGGCGTACCTTCCTTCGAGGAAAGTGGCAGCACAGTCTATGTCGCGCGCAAACCGTAGTCAATACTGTCCGTTGGCCTGCTGGGAAACACAGTGAGGCGTCTGGAATTGACCGGTGGAGCGGCTGCCTGTAGCTTCCGGTGACCAACCGGATTGGTAAGCAACGCAGCACAGTATCTCGCCGAAAAAAGGCACATGCGACCAAGCGGCAGGCTGCCCCGGCCGGGCGACGACACTGGCGCCGCCGGGCGAATCGGGGTTCCCGCGCCCGTCCTGGAACTACTCCGGGCCGGTCGCAGCCGCCTGGCATTGCTGAGCCTCGTCGAAACAACAACCCTGGCGGCGCTGGCCGCCGCTGCCGTGTACGCGGTCGCAGCCGCCGCGCGCCGACTGCTCCCCTACGCCGATTCGCTTCCGGACAGATCAGCCGCCTTCGCGATCGCCGCCTCGTTGTTCGTCGTCGGAGTGGCGATCGGTGTCTGGCGGTTCCTGCGCAACCCACCCGCGCTGATCGAAGTGGCCCGTTCGGCAGACCGCCGTTTCGGACTCGATGAACTATTCGCGACGGTGATCGACCTGGACCGCGGCGCCGCCTCCGGCGAACCAGATTCACCAGTGGTTCAGGCACTCCTGCGGGAGGCTGAGCGCCGCGCCAGATCTCTGCGCCCGACGCCGCTGGCCCCGGTCCGCGCACCGAAACCGGCATGGTTGCTCCCCGTCCTCATCGCCGCCGGATACCTGCTGACGCCAGTACCACATGCCACGCCGGCTTTGGCCGATGAACGCAACGCGCTCCTCGCCGCCAGCCGCGCAATCCTGAACGCCGATGCCACGGACGCCTCCGCAGGCGTGAGGGCCGCGGCCGTCGTGCTCTCCGAAGCGGCGCGCGCGAACGAAGATGCCTACCTCACTGCGATCGCCAACGCGATCTTCGACCTGGCCGAGCGGCTCGCCACCGGCGAGCTGGAATCCATCGACGCCGAGATGGAGCTGGCCGACCTGCTCGAGCACGTGGAGAACGCCTCGAACGCGGGAGAACTCGCGCAGCTAAACAGCGGATCGCCGGCCGGTCCGGGCGCCGAGGCTCCATCCAGCGGTCAGCCAGCGGAATCGACGCCCGGCGCCACCCAGGACGCGCCCGCGCAGCAGCCCGAGTCCGGCAACGCCATGGCCGCTGGCGAGACCTCGCCCGGTGCCGAGCCGTCGCCCGATGCTGCGGCGCGGCTCGCACTGGAAGCGCTGATCGAAGAAGCGGAGCGACGAATCGCGCAGGAGTCGGAGAATCAGGCCATGAGCGCTGCTGGCCCCGCGCAGGACGCCGGGGATGCGGAGTCGGCCACTTCGAGCGATAGCCCCGGCACGCCCGGCACGCCTGACAACCAGGCGCTCGCGTCCATCCGCATGGAGACGAATCCGGACCTTTCTGGGTCGCCAGCCGCGACTCCCGGGTCCGAGGCGGGGACGATGGCCCAGATCCCGTTCGACGAGGAGTATCTGGCCGAATACTACGACGAGTATTACGCCGAGCTCCTGGCCGAGCTGGTGAATCCGACGCGCATGCCGCTGTCGATGCGGTCGGCGCTCGGTGTGGCCCAGGTTCCGATCGAGCTGCCCCCGGAGACCCGGCCCACGGCCACGCGCGACAACGCGGTCACGACGAGTGCCTGGCGGCAGACCGACGAGGATCCGGTGCCGACCGGCGACATCGGCCTCGCGCATCGCGACGTGGCCAGCCGATACTTCCAGTCCCTGATCGAGCGGCCGGAGGTCGACCCGGCTCCATGACGCCGGGCGATGGCCGCGGAAAGCGATGATCCCACGTGTTGCAGGATGCCATTCGGGCCGATGAGGGCCAGCGCGATGCGGTTGCCGGGCGCTCTCTGGAGCGCGAACTGGAGCAGCTCCAGCGGGCAAGGTCCGCAATCGCGCAGGTCGTATTCGGACTCGAGGATGTCGTAGACCACGTCCTGATCGGGCTCATGTGCGCGGGTCACGTGCTCCTGGAGGGCGCGCCC
>DATMSC010000658.1:0-2256 GCA_035565595.1 Longimicrobiales bacterium
GAAATGAGGGCAAGCGGAAGTCGCCGCCTGCAGGCGCGATGCGGAAGGCCCGAGAGTCGAGCCGCGCGAATGCGCCGACTCACTCCTCGACCGGGTACCACCGGTCGAGCTCCGCGAGCGGCTCGCGCATGAGGTCCGGTCTCTCGCCCGCGAGGTTCCGGGTCTCGAAAGGGTCGTCCCACACGTTGTAGAGCTGGGTGTCCAGCGTCAGCCACCACGGCCGGGCCCCCTGGTTGGTGAGGGCCACGTCCTGGTTCGGCGCGTAGGGAACGATCAGCCTCCACCCGTCCTTCCGGGTCACGCTCCGGGCGATGAGGTTGGAGAGCGGCCGGTCGACCTCCACCGCCGTGTGGGCGTTCAGCTCCATGAACGCGTACTGGCGTTCGGCCACCCGGTCGCGCTCGCCGATGAGGTCGAATCCGCGCATTCCCGGGAGCGGGTCGAGCCCGGCCGCACGCAGAACCGTTGGCGCCACGTCGAGCGAACTGGCGAGGGAGGTCGTGTCCCGACCGGGGGCAACGCGTCCCGGCCACCGGATCATCAGTGGCGTCCGGTAGCCGGCATCGTAATACGACAGCTTCGAGCGGGTGTCGTTTGCTCCCTGCCCCGGCTCACTCGCGGAGATCCAACCGTTGTCCGCCAGGTAGATGACCACCGTATTCTCGGCGAGCCCCTTCTCCTCGAGATAATCGAGGAGCTCCCCCACGGTCTGGTCGAACCACTCGATCATCGCGTAGTACGCAGCCTGCCGACCGATGAAGAATTCGCCTCCCGGCGAGTCGCGAAGCAGTGCCTGGTATTTCGCGAGGAGCTGCTCCGGCGGGTTGTGCGGCATGTGGGGCATGATGGGAGCGTACCAGAGGAAGAATGGCCGGTCCCCGGCCGAGTCGATGTAGTCCCTGACCGGCTGAATCCCCTGGCGGCCGATGTCCAGGCCATCATCGCCGTGGCGTCCACCCCGGGTCGGGTCGCCGTGCGTCATCCCCGCCGTGAAGCCGCGCTCCGTGGGGTTGCCCTCCCACCACTTCCCGGTCTGGAAGGTCGCATACCCGGCGTCACGGAGCATCTCGACGAAGTTCGTGTGTCGGGCGAACACCTCGACCATTGCCGCCCGCGCCGCCGGATCCCGCTGAGTGGCGCTGCCGCCCGGTGGGTCATTGCCGGTGATCCCGTTCTCGCGGGGGTAGAGGGAGGTCAGGAGCGACGCGATGCTCGGGCGGCACAATGACGCGGTATTGTATGCGCGGGTGTAGACCATGCTCTGCGCGGCCAGGGCATCGAGGCGGGGCGTCTGGACCACGTCGTTCCCCATGAAGCCGTGGTCGTTCCAGTTGTGGTCGTCCGAGAGGATCAGGACGATGTTCGGACGCTCCTGCCCCGCTTGCGCAGCCTCACCGACCCCAGGAACCGAGCCGGTCAGGATCAGGAGACCTGTCAGCAACCATGCGGCATGTTTCATCGCGAATCTCTCCAGCCTCTCATCGCCAGCGGCCGAGTGCGCGTCTGCCCGGCGCAACGGCATTTCGCGTTTGCACGGTGCTCCGGTGTCCGGGAGAAATCAACGGACCTGTTCCCGCCACTCCTCGAGCTTTCGCCGCATCGATGCGAGCTCCTCAGTGTATTCCGGATCACCGACCAGGTTGCGGAGCTCGCCGGGATCGCGGGTCAGATCGAAGAGCTGATCGTACTCCCACTCAGGATAGACGATGTACTTCATGTCGCCCCGTACCACGGCCTGCGATGCCGGAATCCTCTCCCTGCTCGTGATGGTCGGGTGCTCGTAGAAGAACTCGTCCCGCCACTCCACGGGTGTCGTAGAGAGATATAGCGGGGCCAGGTCCGTCCCCTGCACACCGTCCGGAATCGGCAGGCCGGCCGCCGCAATGAGCGTCGGCGCGATGTCGATGTTGAGCACCATTTCGTCACGCGTGACACCCGACTCAGTGGCCCGCGGATCCCGGATGATGAACGGTACGCGGATGGATTCCTCATACGCATACCACTTGTCGGCCAGTCCGCGATCGGCCTGGAAGTATCCGTTGTCGCCGATGAAAACAATCAGGGTGTTGTCGTAGACACCCTGAGCCTTCAGCTCGTCGATCACGCGCCCGATCGCGTCGTCCATCTCGGTGATGAGGCGGTAGTACCGGGTCATGTACTCCTGGTAGCGCTCCGGCGTGTCGAAGCGCCAGTGATAGCGAACCCGCCCCTCGTTCGCTTCCGCGCGGATGAACTCCGGGAGCGCCTCGAAGTACT
>DATMSC010000659.1:0-7393 GCA_035565595.1 Longimicrobiales bacterium
CCTACGTAGCCAAGACGCTCCTGAAACGCTGGAAATCGTCCAGCACCATCCCCGCCCCACGCACGACACACGTCAACGGCTCCTCATCGACGTGAATCGGCAGGTTGGTCTCCTGCATGAGCAGCTCGTCCAGCCCGCGAATGAGGGCGCCGCCGCCCGTCATGACGATTCCTCGGTCGACGATGTCGGATGCCAGCTCCGGGGGTGTGATCTCGAGCGCGCGCCGGACCGCATCGACGATCGCCTGGATCGGCTCCTGGATGCACTCCCGGATCTCCTGGGAATGGACGCGGACCGTCTTCGGTATACCGCTGACCAGATCCCTCCCCTTCACCTCCATCTCCCGCTCCTCGGCCATCCGGTACGCGGAGCCGATCTGGATCTTGATCGCCTCGCCGGTCGGCTCCCCGATCAGCAGGTTGTAGTTCTTCCGCAGGAAGCTGACGATCGCGGCGTCGATCTCGTCACCCCCTACCCGGATCGAAGTGTCCGACACGATCCCGTTGAGCGCGATGACTGCAATTTCCGTGGTACCTCCGCCGATATCGATCACCATGTTCCCTGTCGGGGTGTCCACGGGCAGCCCCACCCCGATCGCCGCCGCCATTGGCTCGGCGATCATGTAGACTTCCTTCGCGCCGGCGGCTGCCGCGCTCGACCTGACCGCCCGCCGCTCCAGCTCCGTGATCCCCGAAGGCACGCCCACCACCACGCGGGGCTTGATCCGGAAGATCCGCCGCGATGTGACAGTACGCAAAAAGTGGCGCAGCATGATCTCCGTGATGTCGACATCGGCGATCACGCCGTCCTTCATCGGTCGCACCGCCATGATCCCCTCCGGTGTGCGGCCGAGCATCCGCTTGGCCTCGAGACCGATCCCCTTGATCCGCTGCGTGCCGCGCTCGATCGCGACGACCGACGGCTCGTTGAGGACAATGCCTTCGCCCTTGAGATAGACAAGTGTGTTGGCGGTGCCGAGGTCGACAGCGATATCGTTTACCGGGAGGAGACCACCATTGAGCAGGCTGCGCAGCGACATGTTCACACCATGGCTCCGCCCTCGGAGCCAGAACGGGTATTGGGTTGCCCGGGATGCACGCGTTGCATCCTCAACACGATTGGAAGGACCGGCAAGGTAACCGCAGCAGATTCATGGTGCAAGGGAACCTTTGGACCCCTTGCGCGCGCGCGATCGAACGCCCATAGCGACCGCCGTTTCCCGGTGTGCGCCAACGCTTGCCTGACCTGGCGCGGGACGGCGCCGAGCAACCCGGCCGGCGGCGAGCTACACCAGCCGCGGGCTCAGCGGCCAGTGCTTCCAAACCCGCCCGCGCCGCGTTCGCTGGGCGGGAGCGATTCGGCGGGTTCCCACTCGATCTTCATCACCTGCGCGACCAGGAGCTGAGCCACTCGTTCGCCCGCTTCCAGCGCCTGGGGCTCCGAGTCGAAGTTGATGAACGGTATCCGGATCTCCCCACGGTAGTCGCTGTCGATGGTGCACGGCGTGTTGACGATGCTGATCCCGCGGCGCAGCGCGAGACCCGACCGCGGACGGATCTGCGCTTCTGTACCCTCCGGCAGCGCGATGGCGATTCCGGTGGGAATGAGCGCGCGACCGAGGGGCGGTATGACGACGGTGGGACCGGCATTCCTGAGGTCGACGGCGGCCGAACCCGGTGTCGCATACGACGGCAGCGGCCAGTCGCCAGGGTAGTTCGGAAGCCGCTGGATCTGGACCCGGATCTGCATGGGTGTCCTGCTTTCCGTGAAAGGACCGACTGGAGTAGGGCTACGCGGGATGCGTGATGTCGTCGCCACTCGCGCGCGCCTCAATGGCTACCCAGCCGCGCGCCGGCAATCGCATCATGCGGGACCCAGCCGCAGAACCACCTGCCGGTCCGGGCGGCAGAACTCGGCCGCAACCGCTGCCACGTCATCCAGCGTCACGGCGTCCACCCGACGCACCAGCTCGTCCATCGAGAGGAACGGCTCATCGTAGAGCGCCGTGCTGGCCAGTCGCTGGAGCCGCCCGCCGCTCGCTTCGAGGCCAAGCACCATTTGCCCCTTGACCTGACCCTTCGCGTCCTCGAGCTCCTCCGCCGTCAACCCGTCACTCGCCAGGCGCTTCAGCTCCTCAGTGATCACGTCACGGGCGTGATCGGCCCATTCGTGGCGGGTGCCGGCGTAGACTCCCCAGAGCCCGGTCTGCCGATAGAACGACTGGAACGAATAGACCGCGTACGCCAGTCCCAGCTCCTCCCTGACGCGCTGGAAGAGCCGCGAGCTCATACCGCCGCCGAATGCGTTCGACAGGAGCACCATGGCATACCGCCGGGGATCGCCGTGCCGGAACGTCTGCGTGCCGAACACCAGATGCGTCTGCGCCGTCGCGCGCTCCACGCGCACCTCACGCGGCTCGAGCATCTGGACTTCCGGCACCGGCACCACATCCGGCGCGGGGCCCTCCGGTGCGGGCACCAGCTCGGGCGGCCGCTCGAACAGAAGCGCGGACAACCGCTCCAGCACCGCCTCGGTCCGGATGTTTCCCGCCACGCCGATCACGAGGTTGGACAGGCCGTAGCCGCGGTCGTGGGCGCGACGAAGATCCTCGGCGGTAAGGGATGAGACGGTCTCGCGGGTGCCGAGGATACTGTGGCCGTAGGGATGCGAGCCCCACAGCGCGGAGGTGTGGAGCTCAAACACGAGATCGTCGGGCGTGTCCTCGACCGTCGAGATCTCCTCGAGCACGACCTCCCGTTCCAGCTCGAGATCCTCCGCGCGCAGGAGCGGCTTCAGCACCATGTCGCAGAGGACGTCGAGCGCCAGGTCCAGGTCCTTGTCGAGCACCCGGGCGTGATAACTCGTGTACTCCCGCGTCGTGTACGCGTCGAGCGACCCGCCCGACCGCTCGAGGACGAGCGCGATCTCCCGGGCTTCCCGCCGCGGGGTGCCCTTGAAGACCATGTGTTCGAGGAGATGGCTGACGCCCAGCTCGCGGCCGCGCTCGTGCGCGGAGCCGAAGCGGACCCAGACGCCGACGGCGGCCGAACGGACCCACGGCATCTCCTCCGTGAGCACGAGCGGACCGCCGGCGAACGCCGCGCGGTTGAATCGGCCGGCGGTCTCGCCAGCCGCCGAATTCCCAGCCACTACTCCGACAGCGCGGCCTTGCGAGACAGCCGCAGCCGGCCCTTCTCGTCGATCGAAAGGAGCTTCACCCGCGCGATGTCCCCCTTCTTCACGACATCTTCGGTCCGTTCGGTCCGGCCCTCCTGCAGCTCGGAGATGTGGACCAGACCCTCGACCCCGGGCAGGATCTCGACGAACGCGCCGAACGTGGTGGTGTTCTTGACGACGCCCTCATAGATCATCCCGACTTCCGGCTCCTTGACGATCGCCGCGATCATCTCCCGTGCGCGCATCCCGCCCTCAGCCGACACGCTGGCGATCGTGACGAGGCCGGAATCGTCGACATTGATCTGGGCGCCGGTTTCGTCCTGGATCGCGCGGATCGTCTTCCCCTTCGGGCCGATGATCTCGCCGATCTTCTCGGGGTTCACCTGCACGGTGACGATCCGTGGCGCGTACGGCGACAGCTCGCTGCGCGGCGCGCTCAGCGTCTGATCCATGATGTCCAGGATGTGGAACCGGGCTTCGCGCGCCCGCGCCACCGCGTCGCGCAGAACGTCGAGCGACAGCCCCGTCACCTTCATGTCCATCTGGATCGAGGTAACGCCCGACCGCGTGCCGGCGACCTTGAAGTCCATGTCACCCAGCGCGTCCTCGAGCCCCAGGATGTCCGACAGGATGACGACCCTGTCGCCCTCCTTGATCAGCCCCATTGCGACGCCGGCGCACGCCGCGCGGATCGGCACGCCCGTGTCCATGAGCGCGAGCGAAGCGCCGCACACCGACGCCATCGACGACGAGCCGTTCGACTCGAGGATGTCGGAAACCACGCGGATCGTGTACGGGAACTCGTCGTACGGCGGCAGGAGCGGCTGGATCGCGCGCTCAGCCAGCGCGCCATGCCCGATCTCACGGCGCGACGTGCCGCGTACCGGCTTCACCTCCCCCGTCGAAAACGGCGGGAAGTTGTAGTGCAGCATGAACGACTTGGACGTCTCCTGCGCCACGTCGATCGTCTCGACGCGCTGCTCGTCGGCGCTGGTGCCCAGCGTGACCACGGCCAGCGACTGGGTCTGTCCACGCGTGAAGAGCGCCGACCCGTGCGTCCGCGGGAGCACGCCGACCTCGCAGGTGATCGGCCGGATCTCCTCGGGCTTCCGGCCGTCCGCGCGTTCGCCGCGCTCGATCACCTGCCGGCGCATCACGTCCTTCTCGATCTCGGACAGCACCTCGATCGTCGCCCGCTCGTCGAAATCCGGGAACTCTTCCGCGACCTGCGCGAGGACGTCCTCCCTGAGCGCCGCGAGCGCCTGGTTGCGCTCCGACTTGTCACGCAGATTGAGAGACTCCCGCACGCGCGCCCGGCCGAGCTCCTCCACCCTGGTCCGCAATTCCTCCGGCACCACCACGGTCGGCGCCCACTCGAACTTCGGAACCGAGATCACCGCCATCAGCTCACGCTGGATCTCGACCAGCTCCCGAATCCCCTCGAGCGCAACGGCCAGGCCATCGAGAAGCTCTTCCTCCGGCACCTCGACGGCGCCGCCTTCCACCATGATGATCGAGTCTTCCTTCCCCGCGACCACCATGTCGACGTCGCTGAACTCGAGCTGCTGGAACGTCGGGTTCAGAACCCACTGCCCCTCGATCCGCCCGACGCGCACCGCGGCGATGGGACCATCGAACGGAATCTTGGAAATGCTCAGCGCCGCGGATGCGCCCACCACGGCCAGCACGTCCGCGTCGTTCTCCTGATCCGCCGAGAGCACCGTCGCAAACACCTGCGTCTCATGCATGAAGCCGTCCGGGAAGAGGGGCCGGATCGGCCGGTCGACCAGACGCGCCGACAGGATCTCCTTCTCCGACGGTCGGCCCTCCCGCTTGATGAAGCCGCCCGGGATCTTGCCCGCCGCATAGCTCTTCTCACGGTACTCCACTGTGAGCGGGAAGAACGGCAGTGATGTCGGAGTGTCCTGCATGGTGGCCGTGCACAGCACGACCGTTTCGCCGTACTGGACCAGAACCGCACCATGCGCCTGACGCGCCATGCGCCCCGTTTCCAGTATCAGCCGCCTTCCGGCAAACGTCTTTTCGACTCTGTGCATGTTTTCGAGTCCTGTCGTGTATTCGGGAATGCCCTGCAACGACCGCGGCCCACGTCCCGCGCGATCGCCGCGCGGGAAACGGGCCGCTGCCGCTCAGCGCCGGAGGCCGAGCTTCTCGATCAGCTCGCGGTACTTCTCCACATCCGTCCGCTTCACGTACTCCAGCAGGCGCCGCCGCTTGCCCACCATCTTGAGAAGGCCGCGCCGGCTGTGATGATCCTTGGCGTGATCGCGAAAGTGCGCGGTGAGGTCGTTGATGCGCGCCGTCAGCAGCGCGATCTGGACCGGCGCGCTACCGCGGTCGTTCTCGTGTATCCTGTACTCGCGAATGATTGCTTCCTTGTCGAACCCCATCCGTGGCCTCCTCGAGAGTCTATGCTGGTCGGGAAGCGAATGCTCCGTATTGACGCCAACCATTCATGGTAACGGGTGCGGCGCGGCACAGCAAGCGCCGCCGCCCCCTGCAAAGAGCTCGCGCGCCGTCGCACAGTCGCGTTCGATGGCGCGAACCAGCTCGCTCACGCCGCTGAACGCCTCCACATCGCGTATCCGCGAGCAGAACTCGACGTGGACCTCCCGGCCGTAGAGGTCGCCATCGAAATCCAGCACGTGCACCTCGATGGTCGGCGTCGCTCCGGGAAATACCGGCCGCGGACCCAGGTGCAAAACGCCGAACCGCGCGGGCGCTTGCGGAGGCACGCGGTGATCGCCGCGAATCGCCACACGCACTGCATAGATCCCGGCGTGCGGTATGAGCTTGTCCGGCTCGGCCACATGAATGTTCGCCGTCGGAAAGCCGAGCTCGCGACCCCGCCCGTCGCCGCGGATCACTCTTCCCCGCAGCGAATATGGCCGGCCGAGCCCCGCGGCGGCGCGCTCGACGTCGCCGGCCATCAGGGCGCGCCTGACCGAGCTGGACGACACGATGTCGCCATCCACCTGTGTTGCCGGCACGACTTCCACGTCGAACCCGCGGAGCGCGCCGAGCCGCCGCAGCGTTTCCGGATCACCGGATCGACCCCGACCCAGACCGTGGTCGAAGCCAATGACGAGCTGCGCCATACCCAGGCGGCCGATCAGGACTTCGTCGACGAACCGCTCCGGTGAGTACTGGGAGAGCTCGGGCGTGAACGCCAGGATCACGGCGATGCCCAGCCCCGATTCCGCCAGGATCTCCTTCTTCTCCCGCAACGTCGTAAGGAGCGGTTGCGCAGCTTCGGGACGAACAACGCGGAGCGGATGAGGGTCGAACGTGACCAGCACCGACCGGCGTCCGCTCTCCAGCGCGTGCGCCCGCACCCGCTGCAGCACCGCCCAATGTCCGCGGTGCACACCGTCGAACGCGCCGACCGTGACCACGGTCCCGTTGGGGTACGGCGGCAGCGCGGGACCTGTCAACACGGCCGCCTCGCCTGGTTCATTCCGCGGCACCGAACACCTTCCGCGGACGGATGCGCCCATCGTCGGACTCGCCGATTCCGATCAGCTCGCCGCCGTGCACGAGCGCGAGCGGGCCATCCGGCGAGACCCCGGGCGGCGCATCGACAGCCTTCCCCTGGACCACGCGCCGCACCGCTTCGGGACCGAGCTCCACCGCCTTCAGATGCGACACCGCCTCCAGCGGAGTCAGCCAGTGGGCCGCCACGGCCTCCGCGTCTCCCAGCCGTTCGAGCGGCAAGGCCGCCGCCACGTCGAGCGTGCCGATACCGGTCCGTCTGAGCACTGAGAGGTGAGCGCCGCAGCCGAGGCTCCGCCCGGCGTCTCGCGCGATGGCGCGAACGTACGTTCCGCTCGAACAGGTGACCTCGAAGTGGACTTCCGGGAGCTCGCACCGCTGGACGGAGAGGGAGTAGATCGTGACGGGCACCGGAACCCCCTCCACCCGCTCACCTCGGCGCGCCCGTCGATACGCGCGCTCGCCACCGACCTTCTTCGCCGAGTAGGTCGGCGGAAGCTGGAGTCGTTCGCCGACCTGTTCCGTGAATGCCGCCACCACCTCCGCAACGCGCAGCGTTCGCCAGCCCTCCGACTCCATCACCGGCTCGCCGGTCCGATCATCCGTGTCCGTCTCCACACCCAGAACGGCCACAGCGACGTATCGTTTTGGCAGAGGAGAAAGGTATTCCGCGATGCGCGTCGCCTGTCCAACGCAGAGGAGA
>DATMSC010000660.1:0-8086 GCA_035565595.1 Longimicrobiales bacterium
CGACCACGAGCGCACCCGACTCCCCGCCCGCTGTCAGCGAATCGAAGATGTCACGGAGGATCAGCGGCTCAATGGCGTTGATGCCGGCGACCGCCAGACTGATGACGAGGATGAGGACGATGGAGCCGCGGCGCGAACCGACGAACTCCGCGGCGCGCAGGGTTTGCCGTACGGTACCCGCTCGTTGCGCTTCCTGCATTCTTGCCCGCCAGCATCAGCGTGGCCGATCCGCGCGCCGGCACTTCCGGCGCCGAACCCCGATCGTTACACCGGTCCGGATGCCAGGTTGCAAGTCACGTAATAACAAGTGGATACGCAGACCTCGCCCTCCCGGCACCCCTGCTTACGGCGCGCGCATGGGCACGCCGCTGGCCGCGCCGGGGACCAGGTCCGATGCCCGACCGTACGCGCCGGCAGCGTACTGCAGGAGCATCCTCTGGGTGTTGAAGAACGAGCCGTTCAGCGCTATGGCTGAGCGCATGACCTGGGCGAACGCCTCGGGCCGGCCGTAGAAGAGCGGGAGTATGACCCGTTCGAGCTTGTCGTAGAGGGCGAGGGTATCCTGGACGACGTCATCGTCGGTGAGGTGCCACCCCTCCCCGATGGCCCATCCTGTAACGCCTTCGATGTGGCCTTCGATCCACCACCCGTCGAGCACGCTGAGGCTGGGGACGCCGTTGAGCGCGGCCTTCATCCCGCTGGTGCCGCTGGCCTCGTGCGGCTTCTGTGGCGTGTTGAGCCAGACGTCGACACCGGCAATGACGCGGGCGGCGAGGTCCATGTCGTACTCTTCGAGGTAGACGACCGTCACATCGGGCTCGAGGGCTTTTGCCGCCTGGAAGACTTCCTTGATGACCGCCTTCCCGGCGCTGTCGCGCGGGTGTGCCTTCCCAGCATAGACGATCTGCAGCGGTCCGACTTCCCGTGCGATCCGCTTCAGCCTGAGGATGTCCGAGAAGAGGAGCGCCGCGCGCTTGTATGGCGTGGCGCGGCGGGCGAACCCGAGGCTGAAGGCCGTTGCGGCGAGCTTCACGCCGGTGCGTCGCTCGACCTCCGCCCGGAGCGTGGCCTTCGCAGCGGCGTGCGCCTCGAGGATCTCCGTGGTCGGTATCCCGAGCGCGTGGCGGAGGCTGAAGGGGTCGGCCTGCCAACCGGGGAGGTGACGGTCGAAGAGCGCACGGAACGGCGGTGACGTCCACGTCGCCGGGTGCACTCCGTTGGTAATGGCGCGGATCGGGTAGCCGGGGAACATCCCGCGGGAGATCTCGCCGTGGCGCATTGCCACGCCGTTGACGTACCGCGACATGAGCAGCGCGAGCTGAGTCATGTTCAGCTCGTCGCCGATTCGGCAGCCGGCGCCCGCCAGGACGGCGGCCCGCTCGTCGCCGAGGACGGTGCGGACGAGTGGCCACGGGAATCGGTCGTGGCCCGCCGGCACGGGCGTGTGGGTGGTGAACACGCATTGTGCGCGCACCGCCGCCACCGGGAGCTGCGACGTCCCCGAATCCGTGCGTCCGTCTTGGGAGGTGGCAGCGTCGGGCGACGGGGCCTGGGTGCCCGCGGCTGGCGCGGCCGCCGCCTCTGCGGGCCGCGGCTCCGCCGATGCGGTTCCCTCTCGCCCTGCCCCGTTGTTCTCGGGCGTGACCTGCGCCGACGGTGTCGCAACCTGGTTCAACGCGCCTTCGTTCAGCGACTCCATGAGCGCCAGCGTGAGGAGCGCCGAGTGCCCTTCGTTCAGGTGGTATACGCGGACGTCGTGACCGAGGGCGCGGAGGATGGCCACACCGCCGAGCCCAAGTACCGCTTCCTGCCTGAGCCGGTGGCGCTGATCGCCGCCATAGAGCTGGTCGGTGATCGCGGCGTCCTCCGGCGAATTCTCGGGAAGCGCCGTATCGAGCAGGTAGACCGCCACTGTGCCATCGCCGATCCCGTGGACCCAGTAGCGCCATGCGCGGATGTGGACGGTTCGGCCCTCGAGGGTGAGCTGGACACGGGCATCGAGGGCCTCCAGCCGCTCCTCGGGCGACCACTCTGCCGGTTCCTCGGTCTGGATTCCCGCGGGATCGAGCCGCTGCCGGAAGTAGCCTTTCCGATGGGCGAGAGTGACGCCGACCATCGGTATCCCCAGGTCGGCTGCTGCGCGCAAGGTGTCACCCGCAAGGACGCCCAGGCCGCCAGCGTAGGTGGGCAGGTCCGATTCCAGCCCGATCTCCATGGAGAAGTACGCGATGACGGGCTGGCCGCCGTTGCCGGCCGCAGCCTGCTCCGTGGCAACGTGCTCGGGTGAACGAACGATCGTCTTCATACGCCTCTTGGTTTCGCGAGCTGGAGCTCGACGCAACGCCCGGGAGCAGAACCGCGTAGAAAGGCGGTTCCGTCGGCACGGCCGATCGGCGTAGCAGTTTCCTTGCCGCCGCGGCTCGGAACGGCATGGTCCGAATCGTGCTCGTGCACGGGCGCGAGCCTGCCAGTGTCGTTCCACCGTCGAGGCAATCGATGTCTGATCCACACCGAGAACGGCCCGCCGCCACGGAGTTGCAGCCCCACGATCTGTATCGGGCGTGCGATCTCGATAGCCTCGGATTTCGCAGCACGGCCGAGATCGATCCGCTCACTGGCGCACTCGGCCAGGACGACGCCATGAGCGCGCTGGATTTCGGTCTGGCCATCGATGCGCAGGGTTACAACATCTTCGCGGTCGGTGCGCCGGGTTCCGGCCGGTTCAGCTTCATCCGGCGGGTGCTCCAGGATCGGGCGGCAGCGCAGCCCGCCCCGAGCGACTGGTGCTACGTCTTCAACTTCGACGATCCTCGCCGGCCGCTCGCCCTCGAGCTTCCCGCCGGGAGGGCCAGGGAATTCGCCCGCGGCGTCGCCGATCTGATTTCCGATCTCCGCAAGACGATCCCCGAAGCGTTGCGCTCGGACGACGTCGCGGCCCGACGAGCCGCCGTCGTCGAGGGGCGGGAGAAACCCGCGGCCGAAGTGCTCGACGAGTTGCGGCGCGAAATCGAAGCGGACGATTCGGTCGCACTGGTCGGGAGTGCGAACGCGCTCATGGTCGTGCCTGCGCGGGGTGGTGAGCCGCTCACGCGGGAGGCGTACCTCGCTCTCGACGACGCGGTGCGCGAGGAAATCGACCAGCACGTGCGAGATGCGCGCGCCAGGCTCTTTTCGACGCAACGCACCCTCCATGAGCTGCAGCTCGACGCGCAACAACGTGTCATGGAGGTCAATCAGGACGTGGCAATGAGCGTGGTCGAACACCGGGTCGCCTTGCTGAAGGAGCGCTTCGGGGATGTGCCCGGTGTCGAGCGCTACCTGGACCGTCTCGCCAGGGACGTGGTCCACCACACGGAGCGTTTCAGCGAAACGACGGAGGGCGAGTCCGACCTGCAGAAGCTGTTCTCCGGCGGGAGCACCGAAGACTTCTTCCGCCGGTACGAAGTGAACGTCATGGTTGCCCGGGACCCGGAGGGCGGCGCACCGGTGATCGAAGAACCGAACCCGACCCTGACCAACCTGCTGGGTAAGCTGGAGCGGCAGATGCACCTGGGCGCCATGGTCACCGATTTCACGAGGATCGCGGCCGGGGCGCTGCACCGGGCGAACGGCGGCTACCTCATCCTCGACGCCGCCGACCTCATGACGCAGCCGCTGGCGTGGCCCGCCCTCAAGCGCGCCCTCCACTCGCGCAAGCTGCAGCCGGGCGACGTCGCAGCGGAGCTGGGGCTCGCAGTCGCGGACGGCCTCGATCCGCAGCCGATCGAACCGCGGGTAAAGGTCGTGCTCGTCGGCGACGACCTCATGTACGACCTGCTCCATTCCCTCGACCCGGAGTTCCGGGAGCTGTTCAAGGTGAAAGCCGACTTCCGGCCGCATATGGAACGTTCCCGGGATGCGGAGATCGGGTACGCGCGGTTCGTGGCCGCGACGTGCGCGCAGGAATCGCTCCCCGCGTTCCGCGCGGACGCCGTGGGCGCCATCGTCGAGGAGGGCTCGAGGGAAGCCGGCGACCAGCGCAAGCTGAGCACGCAATTCGGCCAGATCGCCGACCTGGTGCGGGAAGCCGCGTACTGGGCGAGGTCGGAGACGAGGCAGGAGGTGACGGTCGACGACGTGGAGTGCGCCCTGGCGAAGCGCGACCGGCGCAACCGCAGGATCCACCGCGAGCTTCTCGACTTGATCGAACGCGACATACTCACCTTCGAGCCGTGGGGCGAGGCCGTGGGCCAACTCTTCGGGATCGGCCTCATGTCGCTCGCGGACGGCATCTTCGGGCGGCCGATCCGCGTCATGGCCAGCGCCTTCCTGGGTACGGCCGGGGTCGTCAACATCGAGCGGGAGGCGAGACTCAGTGGGCCGATCCACAGCAAGGGCTTCCTCGTCCTCTCCGGCTACCTGGGCCACATGTTTGCCCGCAAACAGCCACTGATCCTCTCCGCCAATCTCTCCTTCGATCAGATGTACGAGGAGGTCGAGGGTGACAGCGCGTCCGTCGCGGAGCTGGTCGCACTCCTCTCGGCCATTGGAGGCATCCGGATGCGCCAGGGGATTGCCGTGACCGGCGCGCTCAATCAGACGGGGCTCGTCCTCCCGGTGGGTGGCGTGACGCACAAGATCGAAGGGTTCTTCGGTGCATGCGAACGCGCCGGGCTGGATGGGAAACAGGGCGTCATACTTCCTCGCCGCAACCGCGACCACCTCGTGCTGCGCCGGAACGTGCGGGACGCCGTCGCCAGCGGGAAGTTCCACATCTACGCCGTCGACCGGGTGGAGGACGTCTGGCCGATCCTGGCCGGGATGCCTGCGGGTGCACCGGAGGCGGACGGAAGCTTCCCGGAGAACACCGTGAACCGGGCAGTCGCCGAGCGGCTCGAGTTCTGGGCGAACGAGTGGCGTCGGTTCGACGGGATCACCGCCACCGCGGCGGCGGAGCAGGAGGACCAGGGCGATGGACGGCTCGCGGCCGCCGGTGGACCGGGGAGTCAGCCCCGTGCGCGCAGGAGCCGGCGGCGCCGGTCGCACTGACATCGCAAGTCGTGCGGGACGGCTTCGTCAGGCGGCGACCGCGAACTCCGCGACGATGGAGTCGAGCTGCTCGGCGCGGTGGTCACAGGTGTGCCGGGCCCGGATCGTCTCGAGTCCGCACGCGGCGAGCGCAGCGCGCGCCTCGGCGTCCCTGGCGAGACGCTCGATTTGCGCCCGCATCTCGGCCGATGACCGGACGATGAGGAGATCCCGGCCGACGCGGAAGAGCCCCTCCCGGTCCTCCCACGGTGTCATGAGCAGCGGGATCCCGCACGCGAGCGCCTCGAACGGACGGATCGTCGGGATACCCGGAAGGCGGTCGACGTACGGACCGCGGGGGATGTGCACGGTCATGCGGGCGCGGGCGTAGGCATCCGGTACACGGTAATTGGCGATCCAGCCGCGGAAGTCGATTCCGGCGTCGGCCATGGCGCGGCGCCCCGCTTCAGGGTAACGGACGCCGTGGGCGGCGAACCGGAGGTGCGGCGCCGATCGCGCAACGTCGATGAAGTAATCGTGGATCTCCCGCGTCCGCTCCTCGTCCCCCCAGTTCCCGATCCAGACCATGTCGTCCTGCTTCTCCGCCTCAATGGGCTTGAAGACCGTCGTGTCCGCGGCCTCGTGCAGGACGTGAACAGCCCGGCGGCCGAAGGCGGAGCGGTACACCTCGGCCAGTGACTCGCCGTAGGCGAGGATCCCGTCGTAGTGCTCGAGGTTGAGGCGCGCAATCTCGTGCGGGGCCGACACCGCGCGGTGGTGCGTGTCGTGGAAGAGGAGAATGAAGTCCGAGCGCCGCCGGCGAATCTGACCCACCGCGCCCACCAGCTCCGGATCGTTGAACTCGTGCACGATCACGACGTCCGCGCCGCGGGTCAGGGCGTCGACCTCGTCGATGATCCGGTCCCATTCGCCATAAACCGCCAATTCCAGATCCGGAAACCGCCTCGCGAACTCGACGATCGGCCCGGCGCCGTGATCCGCGAAGAGTTGTTCCGTCGACCAGTTCCGCCATCGCTCGCACGACAGTGTCTCGTGTCCCCGGCGGCGCAGGGCGCGCATGAGACCCCGGAGAAAGTGGGCGTTGCCGTGGCTCCAGTCGCTGATCAGCGAGTGTGTGAAGAAGACGTATTTCATGGAATGCCGTCCTCCGTCGGGGGACCGGCGGCCGGAGCGCATTTTTCGTACCCGTGCACGAATCGCAATTGCGGGATATATTGGCCCGACGCTGGGATTCCCCGAGGGGAGCCCGAAATGGTGGTGTCGGGTAATCCGGCGCCTTCTTTCAACCGGAACCCGGGATCATCATGGAACGACGAGCCCTGCCACGGCCCGCCGGCTTCGGCACGACCGTACCCCACACATTGCCTTCCACCCCGAGCACGCTGCGCCGGCTGCAGCGCAGATTCACTGCCCTGTTCAGTGCGTTGTCCCTTGCCGGCATCGCCTTCGTGCTGGCGTGCGACACGTCGTCCACGGATCCGGAGCCGACGCCAACGATGAGCATTGCGGTATCCCCCGCGACGCTCACCGTGGACTTCGGTGGCAACGGCTCCGTGCAGGTGACAGTCACGCGTGGTGGTGGGTTCGAAGGCGCGGTGAACCTTTCCGTGTCCGGGGTCCCTGCGGGTGCCACCGCCACCTTCCAGAGCAGCTCGATCAGTGGCGGAGCCAACTCGACGACGCTGACGATCTCGGCGGGGACCGCCGCGCCTGGCCAGTATCAGCTCACGGTTGCCGCCGAGGGGAGCGGCGTCTCCAACAGCACGGCGACGCTGTCGCTCACCATCTCGCAGCCGCCGTCGTTCACGCTGGCGCTGAACCCCACGCAACTCACGCTCGGCGAAAACGGGCAGGGCACGGTCCAGGCGACGATCACGCGCACGGGCGGCTTCTCGGCGCCGGTTGAGCTCTCCTTCTCCGGCGTGCCAGCGGGTGCGACGGTCACCGCCAACCCCGCGACGATCCCGGGTAACGCGTCGTCCAGCGCGCTGACGGTGGGCGCGGGGACTGCAGCGCCGGGCACGTACACCATCACGGTCCAGGCCGAAGGCGGGTCCGTGGAGGACGACGCCACCTTCCAGCTCACGATCGTGGAGCAGGACGAAGGCGGCTTCACCCTGACTGCAAATCCGGGGCAGGTTTCCATCGAGCAGGGCGACAGCGAATCCGTGACGATCGAGATCGCCCGGATCGCACCGTATGCCGGTGAAGTGACGCTGAGCCTGGAGAATGCGCCGGAAGGGCTCACGGGCTCGTTCGATCCGAACCCCGCCGCCGGGAACACGGCCACGCTCACGCTCACCGCCGACGAGGACCTCGCCGCACAGGTCTACGAAGTGACGGTTCGCGGTACTGGATCGCCGGAAGCGACGACCACCATCTCCGTGACCATCACCGAACCGGCCGACGAGGGCGGTTTCGAGCTGAGCGTCAACCCGAACCAGATTTCGATCGAGAAGGGCGCGAGCGGACAGGTCTCCGTCGGAATCGACAGGATCGCGCCCTACGCCGGGGCGGTGACGCTGAGCCTGGAGAACGCTCCTGCGGGGCTCACCGGCACATTCGACCCGAACCCGGTGGCTGGCGGGACGTCGACGCTGACGCTCAATGCAAGCGCGGGCCTCACGGCGCAGACGTACGTGGTCACGATTCGCGGCACGGGTTCACCTGAGGCCACGACGACGCTGTCTGTCACGATCACCGAGGCTGACCCGGGCCCCGGCCCCGGCGACGGCGATCTGGCGTACAGCTTCTGTCCGGCCGATGTCCCGATCTGGCTCGCCTACCAGGACGGCGACGGACCGTGGACTTCCGTCGCGGGAAGCAACGGCACCTTCATGCTGGACATCCAGTCCGACAGGGGCGGCATCGCGTACGTGACCGGCAGCGACGTTGACGGCTACCATACGATGATCCAGTTCGCGACGCGCGGCGAGCTGGAGCAGATGGGAAGCGTCGAGTGCGGCGGGAAGATGATCCACGGGTCGCTGAGCGCGGCGCTGGGTTTGACGGACATGGCCATGATCTCGCTCGGCAATTCGGGGACGTCGGTTGGATT
>DATMSC010000661.1:0-4783 GCA_035565595.1 Longimicrobiales bacterium
CCGGGACACGGGCGGCTTGCGATCGCGCGCCAGGCGTACTCTCCGCACGACCTGGATGACTATCAGGAGTCCAACGCCAATCGCGATGGCGATCAGCAGCCATTTCTGCGTATCCGGAGACAGCGTCATCTGCACGGGCAGCACCCTTATCCTCGCTGGCGGATGATCCGGGCCGGATTGCCCACGACGGTGGCACCGTCGGGAACGTCGTGAATGACTACGGCACCCGCGCCCACAATGGAATCGGCTCCGATGGCGATCCCCTGGATCACCACGGATCCGGCCCCGACCCAGGCCCGTTCTCCCACCGAGACGCCACCACTGAGAACCGCGCCCGGGGAAACGTGAACGCCGTCACCGACCACGCAGTCGTGCTCGATGATCGCCCCTGTATTGACGATGGCCGCTTCGCCGATCCGGGCTCCGGAGTTTACCACGGCGCCCGCGAACACCACGGTTCCGCGGCCCAGTCTCGCCCCCGCGCTGACGACTGCGGCGGGATGCGCGAGCGGTGGCACCTCCCTCGAATGCAGCAGCTCCATGCGCCCGAGCCTGGTGCCATTGTTGCCAATGCCGAGCGCGATGGCGTCGAAGGGCTGGTCTCCCCCGCCACGGTTGGCCAGCACGGCGAGAAAATCGTCCTCCCGGATCTCGACGCACGCGCCGCCGGGGTCGACCTGCTCGCCAATCAGCGAGGGATTTCCATCCACGAATCCGTAGACCCGATGCCCCAGCGCCCGCACGAGATCAGCCACGACCCGCCCGTGTCCACCCGCACCCCAGATGAGGAACGAGGTCACACGTCATTCCCCCGGAACGGCGGCGCGGTGTCGTGTCCTTCGTGACGAATTCCGGCCCGAGCAATCACCAACTTCAACGTTGTAACGAGAATAATCAAGTCCAGCGACATCGTGCGGTTGTCCACGTACCACACGTCCAGCTCGAACTTGCGGGGCCACGAGAGTGCGTTGCGACCCTTGACCTGCGCCCAGCCGGTGATCCCCGGTCGGACTTCGTGACGCCGGGCCTGCTCCGGCGAGTAGAGCGGCCCGTATTCGAGGAGGAGCGGCCTGGGTCCCACGAGGCTCATATCGCCGCGGAGCACGTTCCACAGTTGCGGCAGCTCATCCAGGCTCGTCGCCCGCAGGAAACGGCCGAAGCGGGTGAGGCGTTCGCCGTCCGGAAGGAGATTGCCGGAAGCGTCGCGGAGGTCGCGCATCGTCCGGAACTTCACGAGCGTGAACGGCCGTTGGTGCAGACCCGCACGTGGCTGCCGGAACAGCACGGGTGTGCCCAGCATGAAGCGCACGGCAATGGCTACGATGAGCAGCAATGGCGCCAGCAGAAGGAGCCCGCCGGCGGCGCCGACCACGTCGAGCGCACGCTTGAGCACCGCCGATCGGTTCATGCGGTCGAGAATCGAGGTGCTCGCGCCGCCTCGCCCCAGCGGCGCTTCCCGCGCCGGCGCGATGGTTGGAGCGGTCATGGTATCGCCGTCAAAGGCATCCGGCCATCCGGGCGACGTCGACCATCGCCAGTGAACGCATGCCGAATCGCTTCCGCAGGGTTTCGAAATGCCGGAGCAGCTCGCGAACGAACGCCAGGTTCTCCTCCGGCAGCAGACCGAAGTTATGCGGGTGCCACCATATGTGGAAGATCTGGCGAGATCGCGCCGCCTCGGTCATCCCGTGCACGAGACGCTGCAACCGCAGCCGCTGAAGCGGATCTCGACTGCGGGTGATCGCGCGCAGCATGGTGGTAGCCGCCACATTGGCCAGTCCGCTCGGCTGGCGAACCGTCGCCCACGACTGCGGCTTCCCCACGCCGACGTCGATGTAGGCGTCGAGCAGACGCGCCGCGCGTCTGACCGGCGCCGCGCTCTCCCGCGCAGTGCGGAACCGCCACGCCCACGATGCCGGCAGTCCGCGGTAGGCGAGCAGGCCGGCGCCGGTCAGGAGGGCGTCGTAGTCGGGATTGTGCTGATTGCGCGGAAAGACGATGGAGCGCAGTTGCACGCCGCGCAGGGCGGCGATGGACACCGCCGCGCCGAGGTCGGCCGCGAACGCCGCGGCGTCCTGACCGGGCTCGTTGCAGTAGTAGTGAGAGAAGGTGTGAGTCGCGATCTCCTGGCGCGGCGTGGCCCGGATCCGGTCGACGAGGCTGGCGGCGAAGTGGAGCGGATCCGCAACCTCGTCTTCGCCGAGCGGCTCCCGGTAGGCGTCGAGCTCCGGGTTCAGATAGTTCGGTCGCGTCGCGGGTGCATGCCGCCGGGCTTCCTCCCGATCCGCGGCGAAGAGGAAACCTACGGTGGCCCAGGTCGCCGCGACTTCGAACTCCTCGAAGAGATCGAGGAGCATGGGCACTACCCGCCGTGCGCCTCCAACCCGCTCCCGCACGGCCGCTGCATCCAGCCCGCGCTCGCGCAGCCCCCAGTGCAGTTCGAAATCCAGGGAGATGACGAGAGCGCCAGGTAACGATTCACTCACCCCTGCAAACCCGCCTCCGGGTGCGGAGCCGGGAGCCCGCCATCAGGGCCATCGGAGTACGACGCCGGTGCTGCGCCGCCGCGACCGACGACCTGCTCTCGTCAAGCCTTCCCGGCCGGAGCGTTCTGGTCCTCGGGTTCGTCGCCGTAATACGAGTAATAGGCGTACCCGTAGCCGTAGTCGTCGAAGATCTCCAGCGCCGAATCGGGGTCGTTCAGCACCACGCCGAGCACTCGACCGCCCACGCGGGTGAGTTTTTCCACCGTGTGCTGCGCCGCTACCCGCTTCGTCTGATTCACGCGCGTGACGACAATGATCCCGTCCACCGCCACGCCCAGCACGATGGGGTCCGCCGCCGCGAGCACCGGGCAGGTGTCCAGGATCACCATCTCGAACTTGTCGCTCAGCGCCTGGAGCGCCGACCGCATGCGCTCGCCGCCGAGGAACTCGACAGGATTGGACGGCAGCGAGCCCGCCGGCAGGAACCACAGGTGCTCCGTGGCCGTCTTCCTCACGCACTCCGAGAAGAGATTCCTCGCCGTCACCCAGTCGGTAAGGCCGGGCCGGCGGTCCACCTCGAAGATCCGGTCCAGCGATGGGTGCCGTACGTCACAGTCCACGAGCAGCGTATTGACACCCTGCTGCGCGAACGTGACCGCCAGATTGGAGGCAATCGTGCTCTTCCCTTCCGACGGCGCCGCGCTGGTCACCAGGAGCGTCTTCATGCGCGATGCCGTCCGGTTGAGCACCAGATTCGTGCGCAGCGTACGGAATGCGTCCGCCCCCACCGACCGGCTGTCGTACAGCGTTACCAGACGTTCCTTCTGAGAGCCGTTGGACCTGGCGCCCTTGAGGAGCTTGAGCGTCCGGCGAGGCTTCCCATCCTTCGTGAGCGGCGGGATCACCGCGATGCCGGTCGTGTTGAGCGACTTCTCCAGATCCTTGCGGCCGCGGATCGTGTTGTTGATCCCTTCGCGCAACCCGGCCCCGGCGAGCCCGAGCAGGAGGCCGAACGCAACGCCAGCCGTCCGTGCCCGACGCGTATTCGTCGAGAGCGGCGTAGACGGCGGTCTCGCCTCATCCAGGATCTGGATCTGACCGACTTCGATTGCATCCGCCATCATCGCGGACTGGCGCGCAGACCGGAGCTGCTCGGCCTGCGAATTGAGCATTGAGACCTGCTGGATCAGGCGCTGCGCCTCGAGCTCGAGCTCCGGCGGAAGCTGTAGCCGTTCGGCCGTGCCGGCGCTCTGACGCCTGAGGAGCTCCAGCTGTTCGGCCTGCACTTCAAGCCCCTGGACGTAGTTGTTGAGCGAGTGGATGAGCTGACGGTGCGTCAATGCGATAAGCGAGTCCAGCCTGACGACCTCCGCAGCGGTCTCGCTTCGCCCCTCGCCGGTGATGAGGCGGCGACGCTCCGACACGTATCCGGTCAGTGCGCTGAACTGGCTGGACGCAATGGGGTGGTTCAGTATCCCGGGCGTAGTGATGATGATTTCCAGCTCTTCGGAAAGCCCCGGCTCCGACCCCTCCAGTTGCGCAAGCAGCCTGCGATAGAAGTCGAGATCGTTCTGGAGCTGGTATCGCTGGAGCTCGAACTGCACGACCTGGCTTTCGTACGCCTGCATGCGAGTCTGCAGGCGCTGCACCGGATTCGCGCGATAGAAGTCGCTCAGCTCCTTCTGAGCCTCGACGAGGAGGGAATCGGTACGCGCCAGTTGGTCCTCGATGAAATCCTTCTGCAGCTCGAGCTGCTGGCGCGACGTGGTCGCGTCGTACCGCTGGAATGCGTAGACCGCAGAGTTCACGACGCGGGCCGCCTCGACCGGGTGCGTGGATGTGAAGCGCACGTCGACGATGTCGGTCATCCCTCGCCGTCGGGCCTCGAGCCCCCGCGTGATGTAGCTCACCGCCGACTCGATGGACCGGACCTGCCAGCGTCCGTTGGAAAACGCCGGACGTTCCAGGACAGTGAACGCAATGCCGGGGAGCATGATGACCTCACCGTAACCGCCGGATGTGGTAGCGTTCCCGAGTCGCGCCGAGATCTGGCTGCCGAACTCGACGGTCAGGGTGTCGCCATCCCGTACGGTGCTGTCGACCGAGATCGTCGTGAACACGGCGGCCGCCGGCATGCTGACTTCACCCAGCGGGCGAAGGCGGAGTCCGGTCTCGGCGACCACCTGCCCGAGCACGGCCTGGCTGCGGAGCACCTCGAACTGGGAGCCGAAGAGATCGACACCCGATATGGCGGTGAGCTGCGGCGTCCTCAGGGCGGAGCCGACGCCGCGCTGTGG